>JAYKJM010000022.1:0-14536 GCA_035285385.1 Vampirovibrionales bacterium | reverse complement strand
ATTTTTAATGTTTCCTTCCAAATCGTAAAAAAACTTTCAATAAAATAACTGTAGCAAAATTAGATTAAAGATGAGCGACTGTATTTTCAAATCATCACTTTATGTTTCTTAACGATTCTGCGCCTTTGCTATTGAAGCGACAGACAAAAGGGTGCTTTGCCCCGTTTGACCTGAAAAAATTGTAAAAAGAGTGTCTGAATTACAAAAACGATGGCTACACAGGCTCTCGTAAGACAATTAAATCAATCAATCTAAAATTGTAACAATTGGACTAAAAATCACGCATCACAGGCTTGAGCAACGTTACATAAAGTAGTGCCCTCACAAATTGGGCTTACAGCGCTATAAGCAAGTTTTTCAGTGAGTTCTGTTTGCCTGGTTGTTTCTGTCCTACACACTTGTTTGTGGGAATTTAACCTTTTATGAGCGTTTTAAAACCTGTTTTCGGTGCTCGATTACCAAATTTGTATAAAGGTGTTCATTTTGGCCAGTCGGACGCGTCGATTTCCAAATCCACCTCATCCACCCCAATGGAGCCAATGGGATCGGTTGCAAAAACAGAAGTCTCATCTGTGGTATCCCCGTTAGCAATGTCTGACAAACAGGGTTCACTGCCGCATTTGCCGGCTTCGATTGTCTCGCTTAATGTACAGGGCAATTATCATCCAGACTGGGCCGAGCCGATTGCTAAAGCCGGTGGCCAGCCAAAAGCGGGCGGAATGGCCGAAGTAGAGCATAATATTGCCTCCCAGATGAAACTGGTCGACGCGGATTGGCGAACCATGTGCCCCTTATTTAAAGGGATGGAAGGTATTGGCTTTCAGCCAACCGGTTTAAGTACTGCCGTCAAAGGCCCCGATGGCAACACAGAGCGATACGAGCTGTTCTGGATTGAAAAAGACGGTCGTATTAAATACGGTATTCATAGTGAGTCGCTCAGTCAGATGAAGCACATCGATGACACCAAGCTTCTCACCATCAAAGTTGAGGATTTGCCCAAGGAGCTTCAAAAAGACTGGCAAGCCATGAATCGTCAGCCGTCCTCAACCGCATTACAGGCGGGAGGTACTTCCGGGGCAACACCGGTGATTAGCACGGCCACCTCCGGTGCCACTGAAGTGTTTCAAGTGTCACCCGCCACAGATAAAAACGCTGCTATCAAGTTGAATCAGGAAATTATAAAGTTGAACCAGGCCATGGCGTATTTTGTGACCCAGCTGAGTGCTGAAAATAAGGCCAGTGCCAAACCTTGGCAAATCGTCAATGGCCCAGATGCAGTGATTGTTAACGATCACATGAATGGACAAGCCTTGGCGGAGCTGGCGGATCGCTATCCTGAGTTCTCAGACAAAACCACCACAGTCTTTTTTACGCACAATACCTACGGTCCTGAATATGGTCAGCTTCCGCATAAATTAGCGGCGCATTTGGGAATTGCCGTTCCTAAATGTTTAGAAAAAACCATTGACGTTGCTCACAAAAAGAAAGCCAAAGAAAAGCCTGTTCCTTCCAAGGCTGCCAAACCCTCTGAAAATAACCTTTTACAGGCGCTCTGGCAGAAACTTCTCACTTTTTTGGGTCTCCACCCTGGAGTGGGTGCCTCCTCATCGGTTTTGGCTGTGCCAACGTCGCCTGAGAAAAAAGCCGCCCAAAAAACAATGGATCTCACCGCGCCTGTGAACTCATTACGCTTGGGGATGGGGCTGGCGGATTTGACGATTGTCAACAAACGATTCAGTCAATCGATTCTGGGTGGCCGCTTTGGGGTCGATCCTTTTTTTAAAGCGTATTTGGCCGAAAAAGAAACTCAGAAGATGACGTTTGACATGCATCATGCGGTGAGCCCTCATGTGAGCCCTGTCCATAATCAGGCGCTTCAGTCGGATGGTTTTGAGCCCATGCCTGAAGCCTTACATGGCGCTATTTTAGCTTTAGGTAAAACCCCTGGCTTGGATTCGAGCCAAATAAAAGCGCAACTTAAACAATGGAAGGCGACCAATAAGCTTGCCCTTCAAAAGCAGATGGGCTTGAAACCCGATCCGGATGCTGTGCTCTATGGCATGTTGGTCAGGTTTGGGGATGCGCGTCAGAAGGGCTCATTGCAGCTGGCGCACACGCTTGAAAAATTCTTGACGGAACATCCAAAGGCACAGTTTATCATTCCTGCCAAAGCCGCCGATCCTAAAAACCTTGAGGCCATTGAAGGCTTTATTCAAGCCATTCAACATAACCCTGAGCTTAAGGATCGCGTCTCTTTTCAGGGATGGATTGATGATCAAGGCGGGCATCGTGTGCGGGCAGGGTGCGATTATTTATTGACGGTGAGTGGCTATGAACCCTATGGCTTAAGTCAACTGGAGCCCATGATGACTGGCACGGTGCCCATTGTCACCGGTCGCGATGGCCTGTTTGCCACCGTCTCTGACCTCCACGTGCTGCCTACGTTTAATCATACGCCCAAAGAAGCGAAAAAATCCGCCTACGGCCAGACAGGCTATATTGTAGACAGTGACATGATGGCCTATTTGAAAGCCATTGACGATTATGGGCCAAATTTCGGTGAGCTGCCCTCTTTAAAACCTGTTCGAAAAGCGAACAAAGCCTTGCTAAAAACCCTGGATCGAACCTATCAAGCCTATCAATCGGGTACGCAGCTGCAAGTGGCCATTAATGCCATGCGCTATGTCAACGCGGAGCACAGCATGCCCAGCATCACAACGAAATATTACGTGCCTCTGTTAAGCCATATTCTTGCTCAAAAAAAGAGTCCCAAGCTCTCTCAAACAGTTTAGCCTCTCTTGTCGCGCTATCGTAGCGGCGAGTTTTGTGAAAGCGCTTGTGTTGCCTGCCATGCCCTGCCGCTGGCAAGGGTTTCCAGAGCTTGTAAAATACCTTGATCCAGTGATTGCGCGTGATGAGAGAGCCATAAGGCGGTGCCTGCATTGAGTGCCACCATGGCACGAGCCACTTGCAGGACGGGCGATTCATCGGACTTTGGAGCCCCTTGTGACATCCGCCGCCACAGGGCGGCATTTTCTTGGGCGCTGAGTGTTGATAAATCCGGTGCGGGCGGCAGGCTCATGCACGGCAAGAATGCTTCAGGTAAATCATCCGGAGGCCAGAGACGGGGCATTTTTTTATCAATTTTGAGCCCCCCAGAGTCTGGATGCACCCATCGCACGATGGCGCTTTCCTCGGGGTGGAGTTCATCAAGGCCTGAATGGCTACGCACCAGTAAGCCGCGCTTCAGTTTTGGATTCAAAACCGGAAGCACCGTCGGAAACGCATTGAGGGCCGATAAGTTTGACACCCCCATCAGCTGAAACGCTGGATTAAACGGATTTAATAATGGCCCAAGGCTATTAAAGGCGGTGGGTTTACCTAATTGCTTGCGCGCTTTTTGAAGGTCTGCCAGGCTAGGGTAGACATCTGGTGCCAGGACAAAAGCCACATGAAATTTATCCAGCCACTCAGGCACGGCTTCTGGTGAGGTGGCGCGAATGCCCAACGCTTCCAGAAAATTAAAGCTGCCACTCTGGCTGCTTACAGCCCGATTTCCAAATTTGACCACCGGCGGTGCCGATGGGATTGCTGACAACGTCAACGCCACCATGGTTGAGCTGTTAAGGCTACTTAAGCCACTGCCGCCGGTGCCGCAGACATCCATGACGTCAACATCAAGGTCGGGTACCACAATGGCGTGCTTGCGAATAACCTCGGCCAAGAGCAGCCAATCGGTGTCGGCTAAAATTTCGGGCTGTAATAGTGCCAGGCGCTCAAGGCGATCCTCGCTTGATAAGGCATTTGGGTCAATCAGCTGCTCGAGCCAATCTCGTGACAACACAGGTGAACTCATTTTGGTCAACTCACGTCAGTATTCACATCATCATCTTAAATAATGATATTTGATGTGGGACATTGTGACACGATTCACCCGTGCGCGTTCACAAACCCTTGTGATATACCATGCTGAAGACATTGTTGAGGCTGGCGCCTGAAAAAATCATAAATACGGCCATTCACTGCCAGATTCAAGCGTATAATGGTGCTATGTCGACTCCTGCGATTGGGCCGCTTTCAGCGGTTAATGTGTCTGCTTCACCGCTGTTGATTGAGGCCTATCGCATTGCGCCACTGAAGACGCCACGTGATGTCTCTGCGCAAGCGCCACGTCCGAGTAAGCAAGAGACAGAAGCCCTCAAAGCCAGTGCCCTTCCTCATGAGGCTATAGTCGAGTGGCCAAAGCAGGGCATTTCAACCAGGCAGATTATCTCGTTGACCAGACGCTATCAATTGCAGTCTTTGACCTATGAGCAACTCTATAACATACCAGATTCGCAGCTCAATCCTGAAGAAAAAGCCTTTATTCGATACTTGCGTTTTAATAAAGCAGCGTTTAACTGGTTCTCATCGCTGGATGGCCAGTCTGCTAGCCTCAGTCCACAAGACATTCAGACGGTGGCTACTTTAGCGCATCATCCGGGTGTTATTTTGCCCGAAGATTTAAAACGATTATCTGATTTGGCCAGAACTAAAAAACTGGAGCAGCTTCCGCAGGATACAAAAGCGTTTCATCTGCTTAAGACCTCCGATTTGATTGGCGCCTTGCATCACATCCATCCTGAGCCTTTGACCGTCGATCACGTGCTTGCCCTAAACCCAGAGCAAACAGGATTAGCCGGCAAAGCACTGGCTTCTCTTTACTTTTTGCAGTGGTCACCGGTGGCTCGGCTTTTGCCACAAGTGACGCAGCCGTATGCAGGTCGACTGACCCCAGATGCCTTACGCGTCTTAATGGCAATTATTTTTAACCCTTTAATTTACAATTATATGCCCCGTGTGCGGTTTCCTTCATCAAGTTTGACGACGGCCAGCGTGTACTCTGTTACAGGTGCTGAAGGATTACACCCGATTCAGCCCGATCGTGAGCCATTGCGGCCGGATACTGGAGACCGTCTTGATCTTGCCCTGAGGCTTGAAGCCCATGAGGTTTTGGTCGTTTGTCACCAGCTGAATCCTGATGGTCATGTGTCGCTGCAGCAGTTAAGAGATTACCATCCAGATTCTCCCGAGCATGCCAAGGTGGCGAATTTGTTACGTCAAACTATGATTTTTCAGGCCTTGGCCGGGCTGGATCATGACAACGACACCCTGAGTGATGACGATATTGCCAAAGCGTTATCCCAAGGAGCCATCATACTGCCCGATCATCATCGTTTGGTGATTTTGCCGTAAGCAATTTTTTTCACAGCTGTGAGACCTCAAACGGCGTTGTGCTGAAACATCCCCCTTCTGTTAACACAAGCCTTGTTCACCTTAGTGGTGGATGGATGCGATTGCACCGAGCACTAGCTATGCTAAAGTAAACACAGTATTTTCCCTCTGTGTGATGGCAATGGTGCCTTCTGCGGCAATTGATTGCATATGGCCATGCAACATCGAAGTGCAAGACGGGGTCGTCGAGCTGGCCGCCTTTTTGGGTGGTTCCCTTTTGGTCTTTCTTCTTCAAGGCGGGCAAAGGGCCCCGTGTCTCGCGGTAGCGCGCGGCGTAGCAGTGCGGGTCAATTTTTCAGGCTGTTTGCCTCCGATCCGCGGTTTCAATATGTGAGTGTGGTTATTTTTGCGCTGCTTTTTGCGGCCTTGGTTTTTTCAGGGTTTCTGTTGTTTCGTCTCTCTGATCAGGAAGACTTGTTGAACCGTGGGAAACGATTTCTGGCACAAGAAAAAGTGGCCTGGGCCGCCAATGAATTTCAAAAACTGGTCAATCGTTATCCAGATAGTTATGATGGCCACCTATATTTAGGGCAAGCCTATTTAGAGCTTGATCAACCTCAAAAAGCAGAGCAAGAATTCAGGCTCGCGGCGGCGGTGCAGGCCAAAGGAAAATCCGAAGGGGATATCGGCGTAACGATTGCTTTGGCAAAACTGGATATTGCCCGAAAGCATTTTGCGGAGGCTGAAAACAAGTTGCTTGCTACCATTCAAGAAAAGTTGCCCCCCGCTGAGGTCAAAGCGGCTTTATTTGATCTTTATACCGCCTGGGGGGATGCTTTGAGCGCCAGAGAGTCTCAAGGGGTGCCTCAAGATCAGCTTTCGGAAGCGGTTTCTTGTTATCAGAAGGCATTGGTCTACGTCTCATCCTATGATGCAGAGCAAGAGGTGAAACAAAAGCTGGCTGACGTCATTGAACAGCGCGTGGGTGTCATGTTGAGCGCCTTGCCTGCTGAATTGTTTCAAACGCAAGCATCTGCTGTAAAACGCTTACGCTTATTAACCTCTGAGCATCAAAAAACAGCCAAGGAGGCTATTAACCTGCTGAAAACCTCTCTGAGCAGCCAGTATGACTCCAAAACACTGATTGAAATTGCACGTTTGTATGAAGTCTTGGGTGAGACCGAAGAGGCGATTATCTGGTTCAGAAAGGCGTTTGACGTTAGTCCTGCCAGAGTGGGGTTGACGCTATCCAATTTGTTGGTTTCTCGCTCAGAGCAGTTGAAAGCCTTGGGTCAAAACGAGGCGGCAGAGCAAATGTTTGAGCAAGCCAAAGACATTGAACGCCTTGCTAAAATCCCGTTGCATGCGCTGTACCCGGTAAAAGTGAGCGATGTTAGCCTGCTCTGGGATGATGTAGACCCGGATGCGGGTGTGCTCACTCCGACCCTTCGTGGAGCGCTTGAAAATGTGGGAGATCGACAAATCCCGTTATTGCGGCTCAAAGCATCTTTTTCCTCGAACGGAAAGCCCTTAGGCGAAGTTATTTTGCCATTGATTACGACAAAAGATAAGCCTTTACCCTCTTTTAAAGAGTCATATAGCCCGCGTGTCTTTAAAATGGCGCTTGAAACCCCTGTGAGCTTTCGGATGCTCTCCGAAAATAGTATTCAGGCAAAACTTTGGGTTGCCTATCAAGAAGGCGAGGATACGGAATGGTTCATGAAATCCTTAAAAGAAGGCAAAATTCCCAATCGATTGCTCGCTCCAGAGCAAGATGACACCATTTCTGGCTCACAAGAGGGCAGCGTCCATCAGGGGCGAGAACCTGTTATGGATCGCGATCCCCTGGTGAATCATTAGATATGCTTGCAGGTAGGAAATCTCTGAAGTGCTTGCCAGGTGTACTTTTTGCCTTGTTTTTACAGGTTTAATCATTTCAGACGATACCCCTGACACGCGGATTCTTTCGGGCCTGCGACCCAGAGTTTAATCAGGTGACCAGTAAGGGATAACCACCATGGGCGTTGTTTCGTAAAGCCTGGGTGGTGAATTTCTTGCATCAATAAGCCTGATGCACTTGCCGGGAGAATCCGTGGCTATGTTTTTATATTGGATTGTCAACGGTTGCAAGAGCTACAGGCATTCGCCAAATGTCCTCATGGCAACAGGGCGCAGCTTTCGACTGCGTCCGTTTTTTTAAGCAGGATTTTATTAAATGGATGCATCATAAACTAGCCTTGTAAAATAAATTTGCTTTATACTGCAAGGTATGAATGCTTCAATTGCTTCCAAAGCCACGTCTGCCATCATTACGGGGGCAGGCCCAGACAAGCCCGGCATTGTCAGTGCCATCACGGGTGTCTTGTCTCAGTTTGGCTGTAATATTGAAGACACCACGATGACCCGCCTGGGGGGCGATCATCAAGCCTGGTTTGCCCTGATCATTCGGGTTTCTGGCTCATCTGCCTGGAAAGACGTTGAAGAAGCCCTTCTGAAGGCTTCACGTCCACTGGGTATGACGCCACAATTAACCCCTTTGCCAGATGTTATCGCCGATCATTGCCAACTGGATAGCTCTCAAGCACCCGAAACGTTTTTGATTACCGTGGCGGGAGCAGATTGTACCGGTTTGACGCATCATGTGGCGCATGTGTTAGGGGAAGCGGAAATCAATATCACTGACCTCAGTGCCCAGGTCATTGCAGGTGAAAGCGGCCCGGTTTATCTCATGATGATAGAAGTAGCCAAGCCCTCCCATCAGAGTGTATCGGATATTTCCGCGCTATTGGCACCTATTCAGAAGACACTTGGGGTAGAGATTAGCGTCCGTCCGGTGGATGTGGCCACTTTCTAGTTGCTCCTCATAAAAATTTAGAGTTTTAAATGGCCGTTCTAAGAGTTTATAAATACCCGCATTCTGTATTGCGTCAACCTTGTCTACCTGTGGATGCGTTTGATGATACGCTGCGTCAGCTTGTTGCCGACATGACAGAGACCATGTACAGCTTTGGTGGGGCGGTTGGTCTGGCGGCGCCTCAAGTGGGCATTACTCAGCGGGTGCTGGTGATTGATATGCATGCCAAGACAACCCAAGACCGTTTGATGGTCTTGATCAATCCCCTGATTTTGAAAGCCTCGCGCACGAAGCTCGTGCGAGAAGGTTGTCTGAGTTTTCCAGAGTATTTGGCCAACGTCAGACGTGCCACTCGGGTCACCGTTCAGGCTTATGACGCCCATGGCGCGCAGCAAATTCTGCAAGTGGATGGCCTGGAAGCCATTGCGGTGCAACATGAGTTGGACCATCTTGATGGCGTGCTGATGATTGATCGGATTAGCTCACTCAAAACTGACTGGATTCGACGCCATCACGTCCCTCAAGAGGGCAGCGACACTTAAAACCCCGCCAGACGACTGGCTCCCGGGTAGCTGGCCAAAAAGGGGTTTGTGGCCCATGGGTTGCCATTGAGACCATTGAGGGCTGGATTGCCTCCAGAATGTCCGGGAAATGGCCAGATTCCCCCATTGGCTTGGGGCTGTGCAGGAGGGCTCATTAAACTAAAGCCATTAAACGGTGTTTGATACAGGCTATTGATTGATTCAGGATTTTGTTGCCGTTGGGCTTGCTGTGCCTGCATCATCTGGCGCTGCTGGGGGGTGAGGCTTTCAGGGTTTTTGCCGACGATTCCCTCGGCTATCCTATGCCCAATCCCGCTGCCTATCAGATAGGTTAAGCCCGCGCCTATCCAGCCCACAGGGGTTGCCATTGCAACACCCGTGAGGGCCACAAACGCCCCAGCACCCAGCAGACCACCTGCCAGTCCTCCCCCAGATCGCGCGGTTTCTTTTAAGGCTTCAGCAGGCCCTTGCGTGATGAGGGCTTTGCCAATATTCCAGGCAGAAATTGCAAGCCCAGCTGCAAAAGCAGCCATGGCGCCACCTGTAAGAGGATGACTCAAGGTCAGCATGGAGGGTTTGGTTGCAAAAGGTTTCAGGAAATTTGCAAATTTGCTTGCAATATTGTTTCCGGCCCAGGCATTGTTTTTGACAAACGTTGGGCTTTGCAGTAAAAACCCTTCTAAAAAATTATTGCCTTTCTGAACAGCTGTAAAATAGCTGTCAGGGTTTGTGTTTTTGGCAATGTTTGCATTCCACCGATTTAGTGGCCCTTGAAGCGCTTTAATGACCATGGGTTTGAGTCTCTCTCGTCTCTGGTGTGCGGCAAGTGTTGCCTTCTCTCAATGATTTTTTAAAAGCCTGTCCTAGCCGTATCTCTCAATCAATGGCAACAGCCACGGGTGTCTCATTATCAAGTTATTGTTTTATCAAGGTGGCTTTTCAGCACTTTTGAGCACCATGTCTGTCTCACAAGCATAAAACCTGACGGCAGGATTTTTGTGCTAGCTGGCTTTAGCGCCAGAAGAGATCAGGTGGACGTCATAGTGATCGATGATTTGACCCTGGGCATCTATGGCTTGCAGCTGAAGCGTGCTGGCGGTCAGTTGAAGCCTTAGAAAGTGGAGTACAGCCTTGCGCACCAGAGAGCCAGAGCCCTCTTTAACGTTTGAAAATCCCCGAATGGAGGCACCACCCCCGCCAGAAATGATATAGTGGACGCCATTTTTTTGTGAAAAACGCTCATAATCGTGATCATGGCCTGCCAGATACCACACGGCTCCAGCGGGCTGGGTTTTGGCGCGGGCTTCCAGAATGGGGACAAGTGTTTTCATTAAATGGGCAGAATTGCCGTGTTCTCCGGATGAGAAGGCGGGATGGTGTCCCATCACAAGCTGCCATGGCTTCTGACTCTGAGATAACGCTGTTTTTAACCATTGCGCTTGTACCCCGTTAAAATGATTGGAATCAATCACAAATACATCTGCCCAAGGGCCTGCCGCCCGGACGTAATATCTGGCGGGCATGTTAAAAAAACGGATGGCATCGAGGCCATTTTTTGTGGGGATATCATGATTTCCCAGGGTGGCTAACAGCGTGACACCGCTTTTGAGTATGGGCTTGTAGGGAATTGAAAATCGAGACTGGCCGTATTGTTGCACATCACCTAGCGGGTAAATCAGGTCGCCTAACAGTAGCCAATACTGAAAAGGCTGAGCCTCATAAGAGGCCTTGAGCACTTGAGCCAGCTGCATCTGCCCAGGTAGACCCGAGCCAAAATCTCCCATAACCGCAATGCGAGTCGTTGTAGGCTCTGGTAGCGGGTTTTTTAGAGCTGCCCCTGATAGTTTTGGCACGTCTGCATGCAGACTAGGTTCAAGGATGGTATCAGAGCTGCAGATTAGAGCCGTCAGGGCGGCTGCAAGCAGGAAAACCGGCAAAAACCAACGCAAAGATTGCTTCAAAATGGATGAGCGCATGCTCTTGGTTATATCAGAAAATCAAATTTGTTGTTGGCTTGGGTGGGGGGAGGGGGGGGTATGAGCACGGTCAATCGTGCGTTTCGGTACTAGATAAAAGGCTCTAAGGGGCGATATTGGGCTATGGGCGGCTCCTGTTTATCATTTATGTAACAGCTTTGATTACCAGGTCGCAATTTTTTGGCTTGATAGGGTTTGTACTAATGTAACCTTGAATAAATTCCTTTAAAAAGCGTCTTTTACGTGTGTCAAAAACAGCTTTCATGCTTGCTGCTAGGTAATGGTTTGTTGTTTCTTTTCATGATGTAAGGTTTCATCCATGTTGGCTTCTCCAACAACCTTAATGACGGCGTTTATGTTGCCACCCGTCAACATGATGGCACCTCCTGCCCCTGCCAGAGCGTTTCAGGGCTCAGCTGGCAGCGCGCTTTTACCCGCTGTTAATTATATCGGTGGTTTACAGCCTCCGCATCCGAATTTACAATACCCGCCGCAGGGTGCCACGTCGAATAGAAGCTTTGCGAGCACTCAGCAGCTTCCTGTGCAATCGCCTACATCCTTACCAGAAATGGCCAATGCCGCTTTAGCCACCCAAGCTAGGGTTCGAAACGGTAAACTGCTCAAGCCAGCAAAATCTGGCCAAGATCCCAATGCCGAGACGATTGATCATTTTCGAGCGTTTCGTTTGGGCGCCATAGGTGGTGCTTTGTTGGGGGCGGGGAATCAGTTATTTTTAGGTGGAGCTAGCCCGTGGGGCGTTATTAAAGAGGGATTTGGATTTTCCCCCAAAGGCTCCGAGGTGGTTGTCAACCAGCATTGGGGTCAAGATGGTCATTTGTATCGCTATGTGAGCGATCCAAAACAAGCTGCAGGCTTGCCAACACAGGTGCTTCGAACCCCAAAAACAGGCTTTTTTAATGAAATTTTCCGAAATTTTCGTGTGCATGCCAAAATTGATTATCATGATCTTGACAATCATTTATCGCCACTAGAGCGTATTAATCCATTCTCAAAAACGGAAGCGGCACGGCCTTCGCAGCATTATACGATTCGTCTATTTGAAGACAACGGCGTAACCTTGCAAAAAATTATCGCCGTCTCACCGCATCAAACCCAAGTGGAGTCTTTCCCGCTGGGCGAGCGTCTGCGCCAGACGTATCAAAAGCTGAGCAATCATCAGGGGCATATTCTGGTACAAACTGAAAAAATGGTAAACGATCAATGGCAAGTGGTTGAAAAATTGCAGCCCATCTTGCGGCGCGGCAAATGGATGGCGCAAGAAGTGTTGGAGCATGACAACCCCCTGATGCGTCTGGGTGGCGTAAAATTAGGTGGTATAAAACCTGCCACCATTCTCGATCATCTCTGCCATGTGACGCCCAGAATTCCATCTGGCACTAAGACCATGTTCTTACCCGCCATCGGGAATCGCATTTTTCAGCGCTTACTGAGTGTTCGTGGTATTTGGATGGGGGCGGCTGTTGGCGCCATTGCCGTATGGTTTGCAGAAGCCTGTAACGCCACCAATACCACGGCTCGCTTCAACGTCACGCAATTTCCCTCGGGCTTACTGTCCGGCGGCGCCGCAAGTACCTAAACCAGGGTATCCGCCAAAGGCGTTATGAAGCCGCTAGAAAACGTTATGGCGTTCGCCAGCGATACCCAATGCCGCGGACGGTTTCAAGCATATCGCGAGCCTCTAAAAGCTTGTCACGAAGCCGCTTGACGTGCGCATCAACGGTTCGGTCTAAAATGTCGATGGCTTCATCGGCCCACACGTCGCTTAAGAGCTGTTCTCGGCTACGCACCACATTCGGATGACAGGCCAAAGCGCTTAGAATTTTAAATTCAATCGGGGTCAGGGTTATGGGAACATCGTGGACGGTCACCAGATAGCGCGTGGCATCAATTTTTACGGCACCAAAATCCAAACTCGCGCTGGGACTTGCGGCATTGAGGCGCTCAAACATGGCATTGACCCTTAATACCAGCTCTCGTGGGCTAAAGGGCTTGGTCACGTAATCATCGGCGCCAGCTTCAAACCCAGAAACCCGATCATGCTCACTGGCGCGGGCGGTCAGCATCAATACCGGCACCCTTGGTTTTGGCGTTAACGTGGCCTCATGTTGACGAATGGCTTCACAAATTTCTTTACCCGGCTTGTCAGGGAGCATTAAATCCAGAATGATGAGGTTGGGTTGATGTTCTCGATAGGCCGAGAGCGCGGTTTTGCCATCATAGGCACAAAACACGGTGTAATGGGCTTGCTCCAGATTATATTTGACCAAGCGCACAATGTCTTGTTCGTCATCTACCAGCAGGACACGTCTCATGGCTCACCATTTGCAGTTTAATAGTAAAAAGGGCCGTTAAATTGAGGATGGCGGGCTTGAGCAGTAGCCGCTGACATCGGCAAGGAACCAAATTCGGCTGGTGAGACAACATTCAAGAGCATGGGTGCCATGGCCATCGGATTTTGCGTCAACAGTTTAAAGGGTACAAACGGACTGGTGAGCGCCGCGGAGCCTACTGCCAGATTGGTTTGCGAGGATGCTTTTTCACTTGAAACGTTTGAGGCATGTCGATAGGCAATTCTTCGACTCAGGACTTCCGCTGCAAACATGCCAGGCAGCGCAACCAACGCCCGAAGCAAGGGTTCTGCTCTCATGCCAAGCGTTGATTTCATGAGCTGCTTGCCAAGGGCGGTCTTGAACAATAATTGCGTGGCATAACTCAACACCGTTGTAAGCCCTAGCATAATGCCTTCACGCTCTATCATCACGGTTTTAGGAGCCGCATTAATCCCTTGTTTTTGGTCAACTTGTACTCTGAAAAATGATCCTACAGAACGGCTAAAGCCCGCAGCAAGGGCTGTTTGAAGTGCAGGACTGTTGAGAAGCATCGCCATAGAAAAAAGCCATTTTCATCAGAAAACAACGCACGAAAGTGTTGTGTGTAAACACCTTTGCCTACTATCGCTCAGTTGCGTGACAATTCGATGACAAAATCGTGTTGATTCTTGTACCTCAGTGCCCACCCGCGCGTGGATTTTGACCTTGCCTTTGTAAGACCCACCGAAAAGGGATCAGGGCTAAGCCCCATGGTACCTCGCAGATGACCAGCAACAGGCTGTCTAGCGAAGAGCCATAGAGAAACGCTAAGCTGACACCCAAGGCGACATTGTTCAGGCCACTGGCCATGGCCAGTGCGATTTTATCCGATCGCGTGGCCGAGCGTCCTGCTCCCCACCAGCCGACAACGTACAACACACCAAAGGCAGCAAAACTGACGGCTGTTAATGTGGCTAATAGGGGCAAATTTTCAAGCATCATGGTTTTTTGTCGAGCCAACACAATAGATACCACCGATAGAATCAGAAAAATGCTCCAAAAGCGCCCGTGCGCTTTCGTAAATGTCACGACGGCTTTATGGCGGCCAATCAGGGCATAAATGCCTGCCGGTATAAAGACAATCCCCAGTAAACTCCACAAGAGGGGCAGTGGGGGCAAGGTTATGGCCGACTCACCCAAGAGGAGCCGACAAATCACGGGCACCACAAACGGCGTCAGCAGGCTGCTTAGTACGACCAAGGCAAGCGCCAGAGTGGCATTGCCACCATGCAAGGCCGTCAGCGCCGGAGACGATACCCCGGCGGGCATCAGAAAAAACAGCATCAACCCTGAGGCAAAGCCGGGAGCCGCCGTTGTGGCCAATCCAAACGCGATGATGGGTAAAAGCAGAAACCGAAGGCCGTAAAAAGCAAGCAAAGGCCAAAATTGCACCTGTTTGAGTGCTTCCAGTCGCAGCTCAAACCACGCAAATAGCATCACAATGCCAACCAGCCATTGCACGACCCAGGGAGGGATTTGACCCAGAGCGGGTAGGCTAAATCCCACCGCGCAACACAGCAGCAGCCCCAGTGTCAGATTTTTTTCTACAATATAGCGTAG
>JAYKJM010000021.1:0-9904 GCA_035285385.1 Vampirovibrionales bacterium | reverse complement strand
GCAGGCAGCCCCGCCGGGGCGTGGCTCAGGTTTACCCCAATGCCCGTCATCACCGCACTCAGCTGCCCCGTCGGCAACAACTGCGTTTCAACCAAAATACCCGCTAATTTTAACAACTCCCCCCCCCATTCACTATTGCCGCTTGCGGCACGTGGCACGGGTATCATCACATCATTAATCGGCTTGAGCCGAAGCGGCCGCTGCCCTGTCGACAACTCAATCACATCATTTAGCACGTGCTGGCTGGCAATGCCCGCTGCAAGCGTCAACGCCACACTGGCCGGCGAATGCAAGCGATTCAGCCAGTAATTTTCAATCTTCTCCCCCTGCCCCGTCCCCGCCAGGCAATGCGCATCAGGGGCTCTATGAACGACCGTCATGTAAAGCCCCCCCGTCGGTGAACACCATGATCGGCCGCGCGTTCCCCGCCCCGCCGTCTGCGTGTCAGCCACAATCAGCGTCGTGCTGCCCGGGGCAAGCTCACCCAAGGCAAGTAACCGCCTGGCCTCATCATTGGTAGAATCCAGTAAGCTGTAATGACGCACCTGCATATCAAAGCACTCTTTTTTTCTGTTGTTTGGCCTTTACCTAGGCCTCAAGCCAACTCTGGCCAATGCTGACATCCACCACCAAAGGTACTTTCAACGGCGAAGAGTCATCATCATCTTTCAGCCCCATCGCCCATCGCACCATGGCTTCGGTTTCATCCAGCGCCCCTTGCGGCGCCTCAAGCACCAGTTCATCATGCACCTGAAGCAATAATCGCGCCGGTGAGCGGGTTTCTTCAAGCCTCGCCACAAGACGCGTCATGGCCAGCTTAATTAAATCGGACGCCGACCCTTGCAAGGGGGTGTTGAATGCCGCGCGTTCTGCAAATTCGCGAATTGAACGCACCGAGCTGCCAAGCCCCTCCTTCAGCCAGCGTCGACGACCATACAGGGTCTCAACGTAGCCATCTCGATGCGCTTGCGTCTTGATTTCATCAATATAAGCCTTCACGCGTGGATACGTCTGAAAATAGCGCGTAATAAAATCTTGCGCGTCGGCTCGGCTTACGCCCAACTGTTGAGACAATCCATGGGCTGTCTGCCCGTAGATGACTCCAAAATTAACAGTTTTCGCCTGATACCGCATCGCTTTGGTGACATCGGCCAAAGGCACGTCAAACACCAGGCTGGCGGTTCGGGCATGAACATCGTCACCAGCCTCAAAGGCTGCCATTAACTCTGGGTCTTCTGAAAAATGTGCCAAAAGGCGCAATTCAATCTGCGAATAGTCTGCAGAGAGCAGAAACCAGTTTTTTTCGGGCACAAATGCTTGTCGAATCTTTTGCCCTACGTCGGTTTTCACCGGGATGTTCTGTAAATTGGGCTCACTGCTCGATAGTCGACCCGTGGCCGCCACTGCCTGATTTAAACTGCTATGAACCCGCCCGGTTTCTGGATGCACCAATTGAGGCAGCGCATCCACGTAGGTTGATTTAATCTTGAACAACTGACGATATTCGAGCAGTTTGCCCACAATCGGATAATCGGGGGCAAGCTGCTCAAGCACTTGAGCATCTGTGCTGTAGGCGGTTTTACCAGCTGTTTTCTTGCCCGGGGCAATCCCGAGGCGATCAAATAAAATCTCACCCACCTGCTTGGGCGAATTCAGATTAAACGGCAGCCCAGCCATGGCGTGTATCTCAGCTTCCAGCGCAATCAACTGCTCGTTGAGGGTTTGCCCAAGCGCTTTAAGATAAGGCACATCCACCGAAATACCCGTACGCTCCATCATCGAGAGTACCGCCACCAGAGGTAGTTCCACCTCTTGGAGCAAGGCACGCAATCGCGCGTGCGCCGGATGGCTCAAATCACTGACAAACCGTTGCGCCAGTGTGAGGGTCAAATAGGCATCGCAGGCGGCGTAAGGAGCTCCTTCTGCAATGGAGACCTCTGAAAATAGCCGCTGCTTTTTACCCGTGCCAATCAGCTGAGATATATCTTGTAACAGCAGCCCAAGTAGGTCACTTCCAAGGGCTTTTAGGCCGTGTCGACGTTCAGGATTGAGGACATAACTGGCCAGCATCGTATCAAAGAAACTGCAAATGCCAGAATCCAGCGCTATTGAAAGCTTTTTAGAGGTATACCATTCCGTGAGACAGCCCAGTTCATACTTGGCATTGTGCGCAATTTTAATCACGTGCGGCGATTTCAGAAGCGGCGCCAGCGCGTCCAAAACCTCAGAAGCACTGAGCTGTGGGGTGCTGGCCTCCAGATGCCCTACAGGGACATACGCCACCTGCAGGGGCAAAGAGGCTTCAGACAGAGTCAAGGCGAGAGCGTCGCAGGGTAAGGTCTTGAGATTTAGAGGATTTACGGGCGTGTAGGGCGATGCTTTGAGGCACCCACCCGTTGCCAGAGCAAAGCCAACCGGTTTCGCCGTCAGGGGGTCAAGCCCCGTGGTTTCAAGATCAATCACCAACACGCCCTGCGCCTTGGCGGCTGCCAAGAGCGTCTCAAGTTCTGGCATCGCGCTGATAATGCGATACTCGGGCACAAACACAGCCTGACTTTTTGGCACCTGAACCATTAAAGACGTTTGAGCGGCTTGAGAGCCTTGCTGGCTTTCAGTGGATAATGCAGGCGGCTTGGAGGCGGCGACGGCTTGAATATTTTCAGCCGAATCAGAACCTTCCTCGGCACCGTTTGAGAGATCGGTTCTAAACTGCGCCAATACGGCAGGTGCCTGCTGTAAAAAGGTTCTAAATTCGCAGCGTTGTAAAAACGCTACCCACAACTGCCAGTCGGGAATGTGCAACGCCAGTGACTCAAGCGAGACCGACACGTTGGGCACATCATGAATGATTTGAGCCAGCTTTTGGCTTAAATACGCCTGATCTTTAAACTGGGTGAGTTTTTCTCGAAGTTTATCAGGCTTGACGGTGTCAAGCTGGGTGTAAACCCCATCGAGCGAGTTAAACTCCCCTAAAAGCTTGGCAGCGGTTTTTTCGCCAATACCCGGCACGCCAGGAATATTATCTGAGGTGTCTCCGCGAAGGGCTTTGTAATCGACGACTTGATCCGGGCGAATACCCCATTTTTCGATGATGGCAGCCTCATCGTAATATTTTAGACCTTCTTTCGGGGTGCCAGAGGGTATTAGTACTTTAATGCGCCCATCGGATCGCACCAGCTGAAAAGCATCTTGATCACCGGTTAAAATCAAGACCGTCGCCGCCGTATCGCGCGTTAGTTGATGAGCCAAGGTTCCAATGACGTCATCGGCTTCAACGTGGTTGATTTGAAAAAGCGGGATGCCCAACGTTTCAACGGCCTGCAAAATCCAGTCCATTTGAACGCGCATGGCATCGGGCATGCTCTGTCGATGAGCTTTATAGGCTGGAAACAAGTCCGTTCGAAACGATTCCCGCGAGACATCAAAAGCCACGGCAACCCCATCGGGCTTGACTTCTTTGAGCATGGCAAACAAAGCGTTAATAAACCCGTAGACGGCCCAGGTGGGCTCGTGGCGCGAGGTTTTCATCGCTGTGCGCTCCAGCGCAAAGTACATGCGATAGGCCAGCGCGTGGCCGTCAATCAAAACAATGGTAGGCGTCGACATAGAAATAATTTTGCATAAATCCACGCGTGATATAATCTTTTTAATTCAAAACGTCTTGCTCACAAGCCGATACGCGAACAATGCTGGCATTTTCATGGATTTGTTTCAAATCTTAACTGAAAAAATCGCTCTGATTTCAAAGCCGTTTGCGAGGCGGCCATTGTTTATGGCAGGATTAGAACTGGCCTCTGATGGTTTTTCACAGATTCTTCTTTTGTAACCTGAGCTTTTTATGATCACGGTGATTCGCGCTAAATTTCACGGTATTCGTGTGACGCAGGCAGATTTGCACTACCATGGCTCCATTACGCTGGATCCTGAGTTGTGTGATGCTGTTGGCATATTGCCACTGGAATTTGTCGAGATCTGGAACCGAACCAATGGCCAGCGTTTTTCAACGTACGTTATTTTTGGGGAGCCCGCCAGTGGGTGTTGTATCGTCAATGGCGCGGCGGCGCGTTTGGTGCAATCGGGTGATGAGATTATCATTGCCGCCAAAGCACAGCTCACTGAACCGCAGCAGCTTTACACGCTTACACCGCGCGTGCTGACTTTTGGAGAGGGTAATACCGTTACTGGCCGATACCGCTATGAGGTTTTTCCAAACACGGCTCGAGCCTATAACTTTCGGATGATCGATGAAACCTCGGGACATGCCATGGCTGTGCCCATGAGTGATTTGGTGGCAGCTTCTCCCGCCTAAAGAGGCTTGCCCATCAGGCTTAGACCCTTCAAGACCTGGCTAAAAGATCGAGGCTCAAGGCGTGCTTATAAAATGCCAGATCGTCGAATGCCATATGCTAGCGGCAGCAGCCCCGCAATCAAAACAGCATCAAACATAAAAGCGGCTCCTGAGGCGCTAAGCCAGGACGCCCGAGCCACGGCGAGCCATTGCTCGGGGGCATGCGTGAGCATGGCCGTTAAAAAAATATGACTGATGAACCAGAGACTGCCCACCCCGTGAATGAGTATCAGAGCCAGGAACGCCCCAGCGGTTGCACGCCGAAAGAAGAGATAGCTTCCTCTTGCCTGGCCAGAATAGCGATGCATCCATAAAGGCAATAACATGCTCACAAGCCAGGCTCCCCACCAGTAGCCCGCCACAGGAGAGACCCAAAAACCGATCCCTGAAAACTGGCCTAATACTGTCACGCCGACGCCCGCCAGAATCATCAGGCCGCTTTGTGCCACAAACACTACAGGAGGAGGAAACATCAAGGCGCAAGCAATGAGCCATGGCACCGTGGCAAAATAATGCCAGGAAGGGGCTAGCCAGTCAGAAAAATTATTGCCGTACACCCAGGCCAAATCGAGTGGCAACAGATTCAAAATAATCACTCCGGTTGCGGTTAGGGCGATTTGAGTCAGCCCGGGTAAACTGAGCAGCCGGCGAAATCCCAAAGGCCACCCTCGCTTTGATGGACCTCTTTTTTGAACTTGATTGGATAAGGCTTGTTTTTTTTGATGACGGGCTGAGGTGGTTGAAACGGCGGCGCCTGCCTTGGACAAGTCAGCGCTATCGGGGGTAGGTGGGCTCATGTAATGCGTCAGGCGTTTGGCACGCAAGCGCTGACGAGCCTTGGCTTGAAGGCGCTTTTGCCGAAATCTGAAAGAGAACAAGGCCATGATGCAAAAAATTGTACCCCAAGAGCTGTAAATAAGGAGGAGGTAGGGGATTTTAAAACACGTGCGCTTTTAAGGACTATAAACCACACCCAACGGGTAAGGCGCCACCCAGTTTTTCAACAAGCGCTGCCCGCAACTGATTGAATTGCACTCGAAAGGCCGGATCCAGAATGTTGGGAATGGTCATAATCAGGCCATCTTCTTTGGTGTCTTGATAATACTTGGGTCGAAGTCCAAGAATTTCAAAGCCGTATTTTAGGTACAACGCTTGCGCCCCGGTATTGGATGATCGCACTTCTAGCGTATAACTGTGAATAATGCGACCCATTAAATAATCCAGGGTGTGAACGAGTAATAACTCTCCCAGAGACTGGCCGCGATAATCGGGCGACACGGCAATGGTTGTTAAATGCGCCTCATCGAGTACCAACCAGATGCCCGCATACCCAATGATTTTTTCGGTATCGGGGGCAATCTGATGGCTCAGCACATAGTAGCGGCCAATGACATTGTTCATCTCGTTGACAAACGATTCATCTGACCAATGCTGGCGGCCAAATGACACCGATTCGATGGGCATAATTTGTGCCACATCACCAGGGCGCATCCGGCGGATAGCAAGCTCAGAGGGTTGACCCACCACCACGGGCTTCTGAGGAGGAGGCAAGGAAGATGCAGGCGTGTTCATCGTGATGTGTGTTTAACTGCTGGCATAAGCACCCAAGGCGGGACGACTTCTGGTATGAGAGTGCTCGAGCGCTTCCTCATCAGCCATGGAATCCAGTGCTAGGGCTTGGGTATTTTCGCGATGCATACCAAAAGCCAACATTTTACTGTCGTCAAAGACACCTTCCCAGCGAGCTATTACCGCAGTTGCGACACAATTGCCCGTTAGGTTTACCGCCGTGCGACCCATATCCAAGACGTGGTCAATTCCCAAAATAATGGCAATGCCTTCAACCGGCAAATTAAAGGCGGCAAGTGTGCCCGCCAGAATGACCAACGACGTTCTTGGAATGGCCGCAACCCCTTTGCTTGTTAGCATCAGCGTTAATAAAATCATGATTTGCTGCGACAGCGGCAACTGAATGCCTGCTAACTGAGCCACAAATAGCGTGGCCAATGACAAATAAAGAGTGCTGCCATCCAGGTTAAAGCTATAGCCCGTGGGCATTACAAATGCCACGACATGCTTAGGCACCCCAAAGCGTTCCATCACACTCATGGCTTTTGGAAGGGCCGATTCACTGCTAGCGGTTGAAAACGCAAGCAAGGCCGGCTCTTTAATGGCTGAAAGCATTTTCATAAACGGCACACGAATAGCCCAGCAAGCCAAACCAAGCACCAGCAAAACAAATACAGCTAAAGCCAAATAGAGCGACCCGACAAGTTTGGCATAGACGAGCAACACACCTACCCCATTTTGCCCGATGCTTGCGGCCATGGCGCCAAACACCCCAAAAGGTGCCACTTTCATGACATGGCCGACCATTTTGAACATCACTTCAGACAAACTTTCAAGCGCTTTTAATATGGGCGCTCCTTTCTCAGCGGCTGCCAGCAAGGCCAGGGCAAAAAACACCGAAAAAATGACCAATTGCAAAATATTGCCTTCGGCCATGGCACCAATACCGCTTTCAGGAATCATGTGAACAATCACATCCCAGAAAGAGTGATGCGCCAAAGTTGCCGCGTTGCTTTGAATGGCGGCAAGTTCCGCTGTTGCTTTGGCTGTAGGGGCGGCAACCAGAGACAAGCCTTTGCCAGGCTCCAGCCAGTTTGCAAAAAAAAGGCCAATACCAAGAGCCAGTGTTGTGGCAAGCTCAAAATACAGAATGGTTTTAAAGCCGAGCCTGCCAATGCTTTTATGGTCTTTGACGCCTGCAATGCCAACCACCAGGGTGGCAAACAGCAGCGGGACAATCAGCATTTTAATTAGGCGCAGAAAAATCGCACTCAAGGGCTTAAACTGCACCGCAAGCTCTGGTGCCGCCAAACCAACCACCAACCCGAGCACAAGGGCTAGAAAAATCTGAACCGTCAGGGTTAATCTCAAATTAACGAGCGGCTTCAATAAGGATGCCAGTTTAACATCGTAAAAAGTCGAGACAGAAGCGTTCATCACCTACAAGAATCCAAATAAACAAGATGGCGGATAGGAGTTATGCTTGAAATTTTAATGCGCCTAGAAAAACAGATTTGACTAATAAAGTTCCAAATAAAGATGCTTCAATGTTGAATAAAAAATCAGACCTTTATTATAGAACACGCTACATTGTGTATTAGCGACAACGTTCAAAAATACTGAATTATTGCCCACTGCGAGGCTCAAATAGATACATTTTGTTACAATAGACACGCTGTTGTTCGTCTGTTCACTTGAACCTCCTGACAACTCTGAAGATCATACGCCCCTGAGGCGCATCCATTTTTTGGCTTCGGTTTTTTAGTGATAGAATAATGAGGCATTTTTTTTAAAAATTGTGCTGCACTGTCATGTCTCTTGTAATTGAGGCTTGCCGTATTGACCCAAGGCTGATTCCGGGTCATAGAGGATGAATTCACGATGCCGATGACGACACCCCCATTGATGCCGCTTGGTTACATTTTGGCAAATGCGCTCTCGAGTCAGCCCCGCAGGTGCTCAAAAACGCTTGTCATGAGCATCCTTTTGTCTGGCACAATTTTGCTCTCCGCCTGTGCCAATTCCAACGTCTCTTTGGCCGGCGAGTCCCCAGCCGGTGACACTCAAGGCGCAGATTCTCAAGAAGCTGAAGTGCCCACTCCCATTGATGAATTTGCACCAGAGAGCATGCGCCCGAATGGTGCTCAGCCTTATGATCAGGGGTTGACCGTTTCTCAGGTTGAAATTGGCGGCAACAAGCTGATTCAAGCCGATGATATTCGCGATGCGATGGCCACGCGCCCGGGCGCTTTATACAGTCGAGCCGCCCTCCAGCAGGATCTGCGAAGGGTCTATGATATGGGCTATTTTACGGATAACATCAAGGCGACTCCAGTGGCAACCAGCCAGGGCATTGTGGTGCGCATAGAAGTTGAAGAAAACGCCCCCGTCACCAATGTGAATATTCAGGGGAATTCTATTATTGCGGATGATGAGCTGATTGGTTTGTTTAAAACCCAGACTGGTCTGCCTCAAAACGTTACCCAGATTAACGAATCCATTAAACGCATAGAAAAAACCTATGCCGATAAAGGCTATGTGCTGGCGAAAGTAACAGCCATTTCAGATGATCCCGATGGCTCGATCAATCTGAACATAAACGAAGGCAAGGTGGATCATATTTTGCTTTCTGGCAACCGTAAAACCAAAGATGAGGTTATTCGTCGTCAGCTGACCCTTGAAGAAGGCAAAATATACAACGAAACCCAGCTTCGAGAGGACATGCAACGCCTGTTTGCCACGCAAGCCTTTAGTGATGTGCGTCGCGTGATTACGCCATCTGCACATGATCCCAGCAAGTTTGACGTCACCGTCGAGGTGGATGAAAAACGAACCAGCGCGCTTTCCTTGGGTGGCGGCCTGGATTCGGGCACCGGGGTCTTTGGCTCCGTCGGCTTTAATGACCCCAATTTTTTGGGCCGCGGACAGGATTTTCGCTCAGTTTTCTCAGTGGGCAGTGGTAATTTGTATCGCAACCGACAAACGCAAGCCAATGCTCGTACTTACCAGTTTGAAGTCGGCTGGAGCACGCCCAATTTTCTGGGAACCGACAATGCCGCCAATACCAGTACGTATGGCCGCAGTTTAGCAAGCTTCAACGTACCACTGGCCATAGAGCGACGTTTTGGTGCCGAAGTGGGCTGGTCTCGAGCGCTAAAAAGCCATCCCCATACAGCGTTTAATATTGGCCTTCGTGGCGAGGGTGTCAAGCTGCGTGAAGGTGGCTCCGATAGCGTTTTGGATGATTTTGATATCAGCCAAAGCGTGCGTGATGACATGCTTCAGGGCGGCACCTATGCGATGCTCACCCCCACCATTGCCTATGACACGCGCGATAATCGCTTTGACCCCACCAGTGGATGGCTCAATACGATTGGCATGGTTGGCGCCTATGGCATTGGCAATGATTCCTACGGTACTGTGACCGTGAACTTGCGCAAATACATGAAAATTTCCGAAAAAGCCACCTTGGCGCTTAATGCGCAAGCCGGACAAACCTTGCTTGGCGATATGCCTGCTTTTAACGCCTATCGTTTGGGTGGCACTCAGAGTGTTCGAGGCTTTCAGGAAGGTGGTCTGGGTATTGGTGGCGGCTTTTTGTTAGGCAGTGCCGAAGTCCGCACGCCGTTTCCGTTTATTGAACAGATTTCTCAAAAGGCCCCAATCCTTAAAGGGCTAAAAAGTGCGTTTTTTATTGATGCCGGTCAAGTTTTGAACCAAACCAGTAGCATTAAGTCGATTAACAACGCCTTTGATCGCAACACGCTTGGGGTGTCTATTGGTGCCGGTGTTCGTATGACGATTCCTGGTGTGGGGCCTATTCGTTTGGATTACGCCATTCCGATTGCCGGTGGTGGTCGTTACACGCGACGCTTTAACTTTGGTATGGGTCAGAAATTCTAATATTTATTTTTTGTTTGCCGAATTATTTTTGGAGTCAGCCTTGTCATGAACCTCGATATGATGCCCTATTTTCGTCAAATGCGT
>JAYKJM010000020.1:0-6514 GCA_035285385.1 Vampirovibrionales bacterium | reverse complement strand
TAGGCAGAGACCGGGGTTTTGATGTCCACCAGCGTGCACCAGTTTTGATAGGCGGGCACTTTGGCTTTTACCACGTCAAAATACAGTTGTTGAATTTTGGTGGCAATAGGGCCTACGTGTCCGGCTTGTGCGCCTTTGCCCAAGGGGCGGCTGTCAACTTGGGTGATGGGAGCCACCTGGGCACCTGTGCCGCAGAAAAACATTTCATCGGCCACGTAAAGCTCTGTGCGATCCACCACGCGTTCTTGCACGGTGAGCCCCAGCTCTTTTTGCGCCAGCTCGATGAGGGTGTTGCGGGTGACGCCTTCCAGAATATCTTCGGTGATGGCGGGGGTGATCAGAACGTTGTTTCGAACCAGAAAGAGATTCATGGCGCTGCCTTCGCTGACGGTGCCCTCTTGCGTTAAGACAATGGCATCATCAAAACCATGCTTGCGAGCATCGGTGACAATGAGGGCGGTGTTCATGTAGGCACCGCCGGCTTTGGCGCGCGGCGGAATGCTATTATCACTGAGGCGACGCCAGTTACTCACCGTGACGCTAAGTCCACGACCCAATGGCAAATACTCTCCGAGGGGGGCATTCCAGAGGGTGAAACAGGTGGGCACTTTGTCCATGGCGCAGCCAATGGCTTGACCCCCTTTGTAGACCGTGGGACGCAGGTAGCTGTCTGTGGTAGGGGCGTTTTTTTCAATAAGCTCCACCGTGATGGCCATCATGGCATCGACATCCAGGCCGGGGTTCATGTGAAAGATGTTGCAATTAGCCAGGAGGCGCTCATAATGTTCGCGCATGCGGAAAATGGAGATTTGCTGAGTGTCAGGCAACCAGTAGCCCCGGATGCCTTCAAACAGGGAGGTGCCGTAGAGCAGGGCGTGGGTTCTGACCGACACGTTGGCCGCTTCGGCAGGAACAAATTGGCCTTCAAAATAAATGACATCAGACATGACAAAAACCTCTTTGGTATTGATGAAGAGGGAGGGCATACACCCTCCCGAATTTTAAGAAAAAAAAATAGAATGAATTATTCAGCGGCAGAGGCGTCTTCGGATGGCTGAGCGTCATCGGTCGCTTTTTCAGCGATGGCGGCCTCTACAGCTTCAGCAGGCTGCTCGGCGGCGGCAGGTTTTTCAGCCAGAGCTGGTTTTTCACGCTTGGGCAATTCAATGACTTCACCGGTGCGCCCGTTGGCTAATGTCACCAAGCGCTGCACGGCATCAGACACTTCAGCGCCTTTAGAAACCCAAGCGCTCACGTGATCCAGATTCAACTTAAGGAGCTTTCGAATGGGGTCATAGTAGCCAAGCTCCTCGAGCGGGGCACCTTGGCGCTTGCTGGCGCTATTGATAGCAACAACACGATAAAAGGGACTTTTCTTACGGCCAAACCGTTTTAAACGCAATTTCACCATGGGGGCTTAAAATCCTTATTGAGGAGGGTAAAAATGAAGGGATTGCGGACACAAACACCAGTCTTGAAAAATCTGATAGAACGAGCCAGAGATTTTGAAGGCGTTTTCAGGCCATTATACTAAAGCAAGTCAACGATTTTTCAAACACCCTAGCACAAAAATGTTGCTTTTGGGTTTTATGCCTGTGAGGACAGAGATACCATCCAACGATTCGCCCACGGTGTGCAATGAATCGCTTGCTTGGCTGGCAGAGACACCAAAAGTGACCGCTCAAAAGTAACCAAACTAAAGTGAGCAAATAGAGGCGCTAACTTTTACAACGAGGCTGGGAGTGATTATGGGTTTTTGGGATGCTATAAATCCGTTTAACTGGTTTCGAACACCTTCGAATGCGTTTGATCCTATGGCGCAGCGGCAACGATTTTTTGAGCAACAGGAGCAGTTATATAATAGCTATCGACCGCCTGGCTCGCCCGATTATCGAACACTGCTGGCCATGGGAATAAGGCCCCCAGTAATCAATCCAATGCTTGGCATGGCACAGGGGCCGGCTGCTCAAAATACACCGATGGCTCTTTTACCGAATTTTAATTCTAATGTTAATAACATGGCTAACCTGGGCACGCCAACCGGCGAGCTGATGGCTTTATTGGGAACAACCGATTGCTTGGTTGCCAATGTGCAACAATCGTTAGCGGCGCAGCGCATGGCTGGCATGAGGCCAAACTATGCCTAAAAATCCATAAAAATACAAAAATCCAACAAAAGAGAGAAAGAGAGCATCCAGAGAAGAACCAAACAAGAACCAGAGACAAGCCACCAGAGAGAGAAGCAAAAACCAGGGGCAGGTCAAACTACTTGCCCCTTTGACACGCCACCACCCCTGATTCCCAGACGGGCTCAAGCTCTTGATTCAATGCATCACTCAGCCGATGCCAGCGCGCCCCGCTTTGTGTGGCCATGCCCGTTTCAAGCGCCTCGATAAACGGTTTATCGATGGCAGATGGGGTGTCGTGCTTGCCCTCGGCATTGTTTACCCGTTTGAGCCTTTTTCGTGCTGGCATAATGAGCCCACTTTCAGAAAACGCGGCCATGGCTTCAGGGGAGGTTAAAAATCGCGCCAATGCCAACGCTTCTTTTGGGTGTCTGGTGTGGGCTGAGACGGCATATCCCGCACTGTCAACCCCCACGCGAGAGCCGTGAGGGCCTTGCGGGAAAGGCGTGATTGTCCATCTGAAGCGCGCTTTTTCTCGCAAGACGGGCACAGCCCAATGCCCATTAATCATCATGGCCAGCTGGCCTGCCAAAAAGCGATCTGTCATGGGCGTGTTGCCTGCGGCTTGCCGGCTGGGTGCCAAGTGGAATTTATGCACCAGATCGACATAAAATTGCAGCCCACGGCATGCGTTTGGATCTTCTAATAAATCGCTTGCCGTGTTCATGGAAGCAAGGCCGCCCCCTCCCCAGCTCCACACAAAGGGCAGCCAATACAAGGGCGGGGTGCGGTTAAACGATATGGCATAGGCTGGGGTGGTGTGTGCCGCTTTTAAGAGTTTGGGTGAAAAGGTCAATACGTCTTGCCATGTGGTGTGTTCATCTGGCCGTGCGACGCCGGCACGCTCAAACCAATCGACGTTTACAAATATCGCCAGCGCCGAGACATCTCGCGGCAAGGCGTAAAGGCCACCAGATGCGCTTATTTGCTTGCTTGCCTTCTCTGGCGGTTTTCTTGGCCATGAAAAAGCGGCCATCACGTTTGGGTAAAAAGGCTCTCGCGCTTGCTGAGAGATATCAGCCGCCAGATTTCGAAGCTGCCCTGCCTCCGCGTAAACAGGCATCATGTCACTGCCCATTAGCATGACATCCGGCGCCAGTTTGGCGGCCATTAGTAAATGGAGTTTTGGATAGTAATACTCGGGGACGTGCAATAGAGAGACGTGAATTTTGGGGTGTTTGGCTTCAAAAGCGTCCAGGAGGGGCTTGAGTGTGGCGATTTCGGTGGCACTGCCCCACGTCGCAAGCTGGAGTGTCAGCCGCTGAGTTGTTGGCTTTTTATACGGAGGCCAGGATGTCCGACATCCTGAGAAACTGGTGGCAAGCAGGCCAACAGACAGTAGGCAGGCTAACCCGCCGCAGAGGCCGCTTTGATGCTTCCCACGCCATCTCATGATATGGTACCTCGGCGAATGGCTAGAATTTCCTGGGCTTTGTCACGGTTGCCATTGCAGGCAATGCGCCGCGGAGCCTCAAGAAGCTCAATTTCAAACCCTAAATCTTGATAGAGGGCTTGAATTCTGGGTGTTGCCTGATTACTGGCCATAACTGTGCCGGGCAATTGTGCCAGCCATTGCGCCAGTTGTTCTTGATCCTGCCAAGAGAATCCGCCAGCGCTGTAATTTACAAATGCCGCATCGTAGGGGGGATCGGCATAGACGACATCCTCTTTTGAGATAATGGCATGCTCTTGCTGAGCCATCATGTGACGATACGATCCACAGCTCAGCTGCCATTGGCGCAGCCTGTCACGATAGTGTAAGAAATCTCTGGCATAGGTGATTTTTGAATAGCGGCCAAACGGCACATTATAATGCCCCGTTTGATTAAAACGACATAAGCCATTGTAGCCGGTGCGATTGAGGTAATAAAACCATACGGCCGCTTCAGGCGTTTGATAGTCGCCTTGATCGATTAACGCATTAAACCGCTGACGGGCAGCGTCAAAAAAAAGGCGATCGTTTTGCAACGGCTCGTCAATATGATTGTCAATGACCAGCCCGCTTTGAACGTGTCTGTAAAAATTAATCAGGTGCGGGTTAACATCATTGAGCCATGCCCGTTGGGGTTGTAAACCAAGTGCCATCGCTAACCCGCCGCAGAATGGTTCTATCAGACGTTTGCCGTCTGGCCCTGTTAAGTGAATACCAAGAGCGTTCAGGCGTGCCTGGACATGAGAGACAAGCCATCGTTTGCCACCGGCCCACTTTAAAGGGGGTGTCAAAATGGTACTTTCGAAAGACGCATCCGAATGCTCAGGCTTGGCACTGTCTTTAGGCTGGTATTTCACGTAAAAGTTCCTAAATTAAATAGCGATTAAACAGCGGCTGCCCTGAGCGGGTATTGGACGTCTCATTTTTTTGAAGATTTGCTCGATATTTTAAAGCGCGAGACAACGCTTTTATTGTGAGGGTTTTTTTGCGCAGGGTGTGTTTTTAATGTGTCTTTTTTATAGTTTAGTTTAACGCTTGGCGCCTAGGGATAGTTATCGAGACATTTACATGGCATCAAGCACATGGCATCAGCCATCATTAAAAACATACCCTTGAAAGGCTATCTCCTCAATGCTCTCCGAAATGCTCCCCGATTCATGTCATCGCTCGTCTGTGGCTTCGGCCTCAGAGCAGACGTCTTTTTTCTGCACCTACGACATTCGGGGCATTGTCGATGACGCCTTTGACGTGGCCACGTTTGCGCGATTGGGCATGGCCTTTGCAGATTGGCTTGCCATGCACAGCGGCTCATCCAAAAAAACAACGCATGAGCCCTTGCGTGTCGTTGTTGGCCATGATGCGCGGGTGCATAGTCCACGTCTCTATCGGGCGTTTATGTCGGGTTTGCGTGCTCGTCACGTCGATGTGGTTGAGCTGGGGCTGGTGCCTACGACGCTGGTCTATTTTAGTGAGGTTGCCTCAACCGATGTCGCGCTGAGGCGTCTTCTTGAGCAACACGGGATTTCTACGCCTCAAGCGGTTCATGGCTCGATCACCATTACCGCAAGTCATAATCCTAAAGCTTACAATGGTTTGAAGTTTACTGCTGGCGGGCATTCCCTCTCCAGTGAGCAAATTCAGAAATTGCGTGATGTTTTTCTGAAAATCCCCAAGCTTTCTGATGGCTCTGATGCGATAGCGTCTGCTGAAAACCTTTTAAAAACTTCTTGCGAAACATTTGATGCAAAGGCGGCTTATCTGGCTTGGATTTCGGCTACTTTTGGCTCGGCTGACCCAGCGCGCCGTCAGATCACCCTTGTTGTGGACTCTGGCAATGGGGCTGCTGGTGTGATTGCCCCGCAGGTATTTCGCGCGGCAGGCTTTAACGTGATTAGCCTGTTTGAAGAGCCAGATGGCACGTTCCCCAATCACCATCCTGACCCATGCGTGGCGGCTAATTTAGTTGATTTACAACATGCCGTTCTTGAGCACCGTGGCGACTTGGGGGTTGCCTTTGACGGCGATGGCGATCGGATGGGGCTGGTGGATGACACGGGTGCCGTCATTCAGGGGGATCGAACCCTGATGCTGCTGGCCAAGGAAATTCTCAATAGGCTGCCCAAAACACCCAAGCCGGTCATTGTTTCAGAAGTGAAGTGTTCCCAGCATTTATTTGATGCGATTGAGCAGCTGGGTGGCCATGCGGTGATGTCTCCCACTGGTCATGCCATTATGAAAATCACGATGGCCAACATGGATGCTGTTTTGGGGGGAGAGTTAAGTGGCCATATTTTTTACCGGCGTGAGCATTGGGGTTTTGACGATGGCATTTATGCGACCTTGCGGGTATTAATGCTTTTACTGAGCACAAAGGCTGCCGATCAAAAAGCCAGTATTTCTGGGCTTTTGGCTGAATTCCCAACCTCGGCAATTTCTCAAGAGCGACGGGTTTCCCTGCCCAAAGCGCACCATCAGGCGGCGTTAGAGCAGGTGGCTTCTCTTGCACAGTCTCTAGCAGATTGTGTGGGCTTGCCCGTGCGTTCGGTTCAGACGTTGGATGGTATTCGAGTCAATTTGGCAGGTGGTTTTTGGTTGGTTCGAGGCAGTAATACCGAGCCCTGTCTTACGCTTCGATGCGAAGCACCGGATGCCACACGGCTTGAGCGCTTGCAAACCTGGTTGGATCAACAGGTGGACCGCATCATTCATGCCGTAAGTTAGCCTTAAACAGGCTCATTAACAAATTTAAAAGGCTCATGTTAAAGCTACAATATTTTTGGGTGTCAGTTTAAAAAAACGAAAAAGTAGTTCAAAAAAATATTGCCGTGTAGCACTTGGGCTCCTAAATACTGCTGAAGAGACTGAGTGGAGTGAAAAAATTATTCAGGGGGGTTCT
>JAYKJM010000019.1:0-8812 GCA_035285385.1 Vampirovibrionales bacterium | reverse complement strand
ACTCTTTTGGTGTTGAGTCACGGCTCTGGTGCTGTGTTCTTTGCACTTTCGACCTCCTCCGAAAGCCAATTTGACCAAGGGCTGCGTGCCTCTCAGAGAGGTCAGTTGTCTCAAGCCATGCTGTTTTTTCAGCAGGCCACTCAGGCTGAGCCTTCTAACCTGTCGGCGTGGTTTAATTTGGGCAGTGTGCACTATCAGATGCGCGCGTTTGATGCGGCCATGGCCTCGCTTCAGAGAGTGCTTCAAGCGAATCCGGATGATGCGCAGGCACGTTATTTGTTTGCCCTGAGTCAGGCTCAGCTGGGGCTTTTGCCTGAGGCCATTGCATCGTTAGATAAAATTTCAGAAAAAGCACCGCTCTACGCTCAGGCTCAGGCTGAAGCGCGACAGCTGCAATTTCGGCTGAAAAATCCCAATGTGCCACAGGGCGCTTACAAGCCGATGCCGCCGTCTTTGCTGCCCACAGCTAATAAACCCCAGCCTCTTTTGAGAAATGCTGACGGCACAGTCAAAGTGGCCTCTGCTAAGGCGGCTTCTTCGGTGCTGTTTGAGCCCAAATCCAGTGGCAAGAAGGCGCCGGTTGAAACCATTGTTCGCGGATTGTCGGGGCCTACCGGTATGGCCTTTTCGCCAGATGGCAACTTGTTTGTGGCCAATTATTCTAAAAACAGCATTGAAAAAATCACGCCTGGCGGTGTTAAAAGTGTTCTGATTGAAGGCAAAGGGCTTTTAGGTCCCGTGGGTGTGGTGCGCCACCCTGCTAGCGGGGATTTAATTGTGGCCAATTATCTGGGGAACAATCTGGTGCGGGTATCGTCTGCTACAGGTAAGCTCTCTGAGTTGGCGGGCGGTTTAAAAAAGCCGTATTGCCTGACCCTTGATGCAAGTGCTGGTGTGGTTTATGTCACGGAACAGGGCACAAACACCATCAGTCGTATCGTGATTCCCAAATAGCTCCCCCCTCCTCCTCCTGGCAAGCATGAAGCCAGACGTTTAGAACGTTTTATCGGATGCTTCAGTCGCCTATTCAATGTGCGTGGTTTATGATGATCTTCAAATCGTAAATAAAAATAGAAGTACAAAGTGAGGATACAATAACCCTTATGCATTGTGCCCAACGCGCTTTTTTGTCTCTCTGCTGTCTCACAGTTGTGACGTTTGCTGCTAGCGTTTCGCCCACGTTGGCCGCAGAGGTTCTAAAGCCCTCGCCAGATGTCGTCCCTCTTGCCCCCGCGCTGGCCTCAGCTTCAGCGCTGAGTGCGCCTTTGTCTAAAGAGTCATCTAGCAAGTTGTCTAATAACGCATCTAACGATTCGTCTTATCAATCAATGGTTTTGCTAAAAAATATTGCTGTGCCCGCAGAAGGCTTGCCGGAAACTTTCAGGACGGCCTCTGAGGTGCTTGGCGTTCTTGCCAGTCAGAGCAGTTGGCCGTCTCGGCTGGAAACACTCAGGCGCGCGTCGTGGTCCTTATCTAAACCCGAGCAAAAGTCACTTCTGGCCAGTCTTCGCCAGCAATATCAAGCTCAAAACACCGATATTAACCGATATGTCACCTACGGGCTGGCTGATTTTATTATGACGGAAAACAAGTCCAGTCTGTATTTCTTTCGAAAGGCCACGGAAAGCTCGCAAGACCCATTTTTAAACTTGATCTATGCCATGGCGCAAGCCCAGGTGGATGCCACCATTGAGCGTGCTCTGCCTTCGGAAATGACGGCGCGCAAACTGGATGTTATCTTGCGCTTGCGTGAGTCTGTTTCGATGGATACGCTGAAGCATACGCCTGGATTCTGGCCTGTATTTGTTCAGGTGCGTCAGCGCTTGTGTATGAACCCCCTCTACGCCCAAGATCTCAGTGATGATTTTAGTTTGCGTTATGTGCCAGTGGGTCAAAGCCCTTTCAGCGTGCCGACATTGCCAGCTTCAAAAAGCGCCCGTGCCAGTGCTCGCAGCACTTCGCCTTCAAAGCGCCCAGAGGCTTCCGTGTCGCAACCTGCTAAAACGGCTTCAAAGGCCGCTTTGCTTGCCGTAAGTGCCTCGCCACAGGCCAGTGAATCGGCACAGCAAGCGGGCTTGCTTCAGTCTAACTCACTTTCGGCTAACTCACTTTCGGCTAACTCACTTTCGGCTAACTCACTTTCGGCTAACTCACTTCCGGCAAAGCTTGAAGCCTCTCAAATGGCGCCAGCCAATTTGGTGAGCCTTCGATCCATTCCTTTGAGCCCTTCGATGAGTCATCAGGTCAAATTTTACGCCAATTTTTCCCGAGATCATGCCTTTACAGGGGTGGTGACATCATCCAACGAGCAGATTGTGGCCGTCCTTGATGGCTTAAATTCCACCAACATTGTCGAAGATCTAGAAGGTGATGGCCAGTTTGAACTGGTTGTTCGCCAGTTTAATCAGACGCCTCAAGCCCCTGTTCGAGTTTATCGCTTTGTCAATGGTGCCTACCATCTTGATGAACGTGTTGCATCTCTTTTTGAATAAAACAGTTTCTACAGTACTTCTATTCTGGAGGCAAAGGTCGTATGAAAAAATTGATTGCTGAGTTCATGGCAACATTCACCTTGGTGTTTGTTGGGTGCGGTTGTGCCGTTATAGCGGGTTCTCAAGTGGGAGCAGTCGGCATTGCGCTTGCGTTTGGATTGACTATTGTGGCGCTTGCCTATGGCTTTGGCCCAATTTCAGGATGTCATATTAACCCTGCTGTGACCATTGGGTTGTTTGCGGCTGGCCGATTTCCGGCGCGCGACGTCTTAGGCTACATGATGGCTCAATGTGTTGGAGCCATTGCAGGATCGGCCTTGTTGCTCTATGTGGTTAACGGCCAATTAACGGGGTATGATCTGATGCGGCAAGGGCTTGGCCAAAATGGATGGGGAGCAGGTTATCTTGGGCAATATAGTCAACATGCTGCCTTTGCCTTTGAGTTTGTCGCCACCACCTTGTTTGTTTTGGTCATCATAGGCGCCACGCAGCATCGAGATGCTTCAAAATCTATGGCAGGTCTTGCCATTGGCCTCACACTTTCGGCTCTGATTTTGATGGGGCTCTCCATTACAGGTGTTTCCCTGAACCCTGCCAGAAGCCTTGGCCCTGCCATTTTTGTGGGAGGCCAAGCCATGTCTCAACTCTGGTTATTTGTGATAGCCCCGCTTTTGGGTGGGGTGACAGCGGGCATTATCTCGCGCGGGCTTATTCTCTCTTCTGAAACGACGGCCTAAGGTACGACCTGACGTCTCCGCCATTAAGGCAATTCTTTTTGGCGGCTTCCTCGACGTTTTAACCAGATGTAGGCTAAAGGCACCACGTAAAGGGTTAGAAGTGTTGAAAGTGTCAAGCCGCCAACTACAGAAAGCCCCATGCTTTGACGCCCCGCTGCACCGACGCCAACCCCAAGCGCCAGTGGCAACGTGCCAATAATAGCGGTTAAAGAGGTCATTATGATTGGACGCACCCGAATGCGAGCGGCTTCAAGAATGGCTTCTGATGGTGTCAGTGATGGCAAGTTGTGACGTAATCGATTGGCGACTTCTACGATAAGAATCCCGTTTTTGGTCACCAGACCAATCAGCAAAATGGTACCAATCTGGCTATAGACATTCCAGCTATTGCCCAGCGCAAACAGGGTAATAATACTACCCGAGACAGCTAAAGGAACTGTAAGTAAAATGATAAATGGGTCTCTAAAGCTTTCAAATTGAGCCGCCAAGACCAAGTACACGACCACAATGGCAACCAGGAAAAACTGTAAGGTCGTATTGCGTGCCTCCACAAACTCACGTGATTCCCCGGACCAGGCGGTTTTGACCTCGGGGGGCAAGATCTGTTTTGCCGCCGCTTCCGTCTTGTCCATGGCTTGACCCAGTTTGATAAACGGTAACAAACTGGCCGATACGGTGGCTGATCGCAGTCGGTTATAGTGATTTAAGGCTTTGGGAGAGACGGTTTCCTGCCATTGTGCCACGCTCGACAGTGGCACCAGCTCTGTACTCTGCGTTGGAATCCACAAGAGATTCAAGGCTTCTGGGGTGGCTCGATATTGAGGCAACAGACGCACCATCACATCATATCGTTTGGCATCCCGCTCAAAAGTTGTAATATCCAATCCGCCCAGAAGCACTTGCAACGTCTGAGCGATATCTTGAGCAGACACCCCCAATGTGGCAGCTCGCTCACGATTGATTTCCAGTTGAAGTTGGGGCTTATTGAGTTTGAGATTGGTGTCCACGTTAATCAAGCCAGGGATTTTTCGTAATGCCTCAGCCATCTGGTCGCTTTGCCGAGCCAGCGTCTGAATATCATTGCCTTGAATGACAAACTCCAGGGGTTTGTTGAACCCCCGCACCGGCCCTGAGGGGGGATTAATAGGAAACACAAAGGCTTCAGGAATTGCCATAAACCTTGGAAACAAACTGGCTACGATACTTTGTTGGCTTTGGTGACGTCGCTCCCAGTCAATTAGCCGTGTAAATACAAGGCCGCTATTGGGGGTAAACAATACGGAGAACTGACTTTTTAATTCGGGTACCGTGTTAAAAATTTTTTCTGCCTGCTGAAAGGCACGATCTGTATAGGTTATTGTCGAGCCTTCGGGTGCTTCGACAATTGCCCAAATGCCGCCAGAGTCTTCAACGGGCAAAAAGTCTTGCGATAAAAACAGATAACTGACCCCGGTAATGCCTAAAATCGCGATGACCATAGCGATGAGCCAGCCTGGCTGTTGTAAGGTCAGTGCCAAGGAGTCTAGATAATTTTTTTGAAGGGCTTGGCCAAAATGGGTTACTGGATGCATGACGTTTGTCAGCCAGCCTTGTTGAGGGTGTTGAGGAGTTTTGTGTTGTTGCTTTGGCTTCAGGATGCGGGCGCACATCATCGGGGTAAGGGTCAGCGACACCACCAGCGAGACGGCGACAGCGGCGGCCATGGCAAAGGCGAATTCTCCAAACAGTCGTCCTACAGCACCCGTCATGAAGCCAAGAGGCAAGAAGACGGCAATTAAAGACACCGTGGTTGCAATAACCGGCAGGGCCACTTCCCGAGTGCCATTGAGCGCGGCCTCCATGGGAGATTCCCCAAGCTCATCAATGTGTCGAAATACGTTTTCTAACACCACAATGGCATCATCAACGACCAGCCCAATGGCCAGAATCAATGCCAGCAGGGTTAATGTGTTAATCGTGTAGCCCAAGGCATCCAGAATGGCAAACGTGGCAATCAACGAAACGGGAATGGCAATCGAGGGGATCAACGTGGCCCGCCCCGTCCGCAAGAAGCCCCATACCACCACCAGAACCAGTAAAACCGCCTGATAGAGTGTGGTGTTGATTTCATGAATCGTGCGATCGATAAACGTGGAGCTATCAAAGGCAATGGTCATTTGGATGCCTTTTGGCAGCGCTTTGGTGATGGCTGGCAGTTGCTCCTTGACGGATTTGGCCACATCCAGCGGGTTTGCTTTCGATTGCTTTACAATGCCAAGCCCCACGGCAGGCTTGCCGTTAAATCGCACCAGGGATCGATTGTCTTTTGCCCCGTATGCAACCGTTGCCACGTCTCGCAAATACACCGGCACCCCATTGCGCGTTGTCAAAATAAGGCGCGCCATGGCCTCTGGGGTATTGATGGACCCAAGCGTGCGCACCGTAAATTCGCGTGTAAACCCTTCCACGCGACCTGAGGGAATTTCCACATTTTCGGTGCGCAAGGCCGCCCGAATCTCTTGCATGGTGACGTGGTGGGCTTGCATCAGGATGGGATTGAGCCAAATACGCAAGGCCAACTCGCGTTGGCCGCCAATGATGACCCGACTGACGCCTGCGATGTTCTGCAGACGATCCACGACAACGCGGTCTGCCAAATCGCTAATATCCAGGGTAGAAAACCCTTTGCCTGAAAGGCTGAGCCATAAAATGGGCTGTGCATCAGCATCTTCTTTGGTGACGACGGGCTCTTCAATATCTTCCGGTAAGGTGCCTCGAATGCGTGCCACGCGATCTCGAACGTCTTGGGTGGCGACGTCAATATTTTTATTCAGGTTAAATTCCAGAATAATCTGGCTGTTGCCTTCCGCGCTTTGAGATGTCATGGATTTAATACCGTCGATGGTGGTCAGCTCATCTTCAAGGCGTTCGGTGGTGGTGCGCTCGACGACTTCGGCATTGGCGCCGGGGTAAAAGGTATTGATCGAGACGATAGGGGCATCAATATCCGGAAATTGCCTGACCGCCAGTCGAGACAAACTGATGGCGCCAAACAAGACCATCAGCAAGGAAATTACTATGGCGAGCACGGGCCGCTTGATGCAGAGTTCGTAAATTTGCATACGTTCAGTTTAGCTGAAAGAGGGTTCTGATTGTCTGTCTGTGGCGAGTTAATAGGCCGTTTTATATTGTGCGGCATGTGCTGGGGGATTTAATCTGGAGAGGGTGGCTAAGGAGGAGGCGCCTGCAAGAGGCGTTGGTAACGCAAAGGCAGCCGGGGGGAACGAATGGTTGTAAGCGGGCAAAGTGGCTACTAAGGTTGGTGCCGTTAACGGGGGCATGTTCTGGTAGGGCACTGTAGGCACGGGGCGAGCCATTTTAAGCGCTGGCGGCGGGATTACTTTTGCCGAGAAACGTTCAAGATAACGAATCTGTTACAGCGCAGCAATCCCTTGACGCTGCGCATACAGCGCCACGGTGTTGCGCATGAGCATGGCAATGGTCATGGGGCCTACCCCCCCCGGCACAGGGGTAATCAGGCGAGCCTTGGGTGCCACGTTGTCAAAATCAATATCCCCAACCAGTTTTGATGTTGAAGATGCGCCTGAAACCTCCGCCGACAGTGCCGCGGTTTCTCGTCTATTAATGCCAACATCCATTACGACGGCATCAGCTTTTATCATGTTAGCGTTGATGAAATGGGGCTTGCCTACGGCGGCAATCAGGATATCTGCCTGACGGGTCATGGCGCTTAAGTTCTGTGTTTTGCTGTGGCATACGCTCACCGTTGCCGATTCATTCAGAAGCATCAGCGCAAGCGGCTTGCCGACAATCATGGAGCGGCCAATAACCACCGCATGTGAGCCCGCCAATGGCACGTCATACGCTTTAAGCAACGCGATGATGCCAGCCGGGGTGCAGGGCGGTGCCACAGGGTGAGCGCCGGCCATTAGCAATCCTAAATTTACAGGATGGAAGCCGTCAGCGTCTTTTGCCGGATCCAGATGCTGCATGATCTCTAACGCATCCAGATGGTCGGGCAGGGGCAGCTGAACCAACACGGCATCTACGTTGTCGTCTGCATTGAGGCGCTCAAGGGTGTCCATCATTTGCGATTTTGAGATGTTGTCGCTGAGGTGTTCAATGTGCGATGTAATTCCCAGCTCTTGAGCTGTTTTGGCTTTTTTGTTGACATAAACGCCACTTGCGGGGTCATCGCCAACGCGCACCACGGTGAGGCCTGGCATTCTGCGCCCTTGGCTTTGCCATTGTGACAACTGGCGCTTTAATTGGCTGAGGTGCTCTGCTGCAATCCGTTTGCCATCAATGAGGGTGGGCTGCGTTGAATTCATGGGGGGCTTTCTACTACGTGAGTTGGTTATTATGGCTTTTGGTCACTCATGATGAGCTTATTATAAATAGTCTATTGGTTAATTTTTCGGATGACACGAGCTGGACGGCCGACGGCCAGGCTGTTGGGTGGAATGGATTTATTCACGAGGCTTCCTACACCAATGACAGAGCCTCTGCCAATGGTGACCCCGGGCAGCAGGGTACAATTGGCGGCAATCCAGGTGAAATCTTCTACGGTAATTGCGCCACCGGCATGTGGTGGCCGACTGCGCTCAAAGGTCGTATTGATATCGTGTTGGGCGGTAATAAAGCTCACGCCAAAGCCAATATTGCAATAGTTGCCAATGCTCACTGGGGAGGTGGCATCAATATGAATATTGCGATTAAACCCGCTGCGACGCCCAATGGTCACCCTATCCAGCACCGAGTGAATATAAAAGCCCGTGCCCACTCGACAGCCCCATCCGAGCTGAAAACCGGCCAGTTTTAAAATGAGGCCTCTAAAGTAGCGCGCCAGAACCCCATCCCCCAACAGATCTAAAAGGCGTAAAAGCCAATGCGTTAGTAAAACCGAAATTTCGTACCACAGCAACGAGAACCACATGGCAAGTATTATGCCATTGACTTGTCCAAATTTAAAACCTGCGTATACTTTGCCCTATGAAACCTGCAGATTTCAAATACGCTGTCATGACAACCTCTGAGCGCCAACACCAGCAAGGCGTGTTGGCATTATTTTTGAATGCCGCCACGATGGTGAATCAATCTGTCAGGTTATTTTGGCGCCAATTGCCAGCGTCGTGGGGGGGCGGCAAATGTCATCACCTCACGCTGCCCTTGTCGGAAGGGAAACTGGTTTGCCCAGAGTGTGGAGAAGAGTTTGTGGGCCGATGGGTGCGCATGCGATGCCAACAGTGCAGCCGCGTGGTACCGTCACGCTATGCGTTGGGCAAAGCTTTTCAAATGGTGATGCCACAATATGCCTGTTGTAAACATTGTGGGCATCGCAAGGCACACCCTGAGCATCTTGAAAATCCAGATGTGTTCCAGATGCAGGAGGCACTCTTGGTGTTGGAGCCACTGACTAAACCAGAACAGTATGCCCGCTAGCAACAAATGGCGCTTACTGGGTTTTATGCTCTTGGGACATTAGGCAGTAGGGATATCGTCAGGCATTTGTCAGGCACGTGCCATGGCAAGCTGATGGGGCACTAAACGATTTGCCCTCTAGCCACATAAAAAGGCATTCAC
>JAYKJM010000018.1:0-15552 GCA_035285385.1 Vampirovibrionales bacterium | reverse complement strand
AAAACAGCATGGCTTGAGACAACTGACCTCTCTGAGAGGCACGCAGCCCTTGGTCAAATTGGCTTTCGGAGGAGGTCGAAAGTGCAAAGAACACAGCACCAGAGCCGTGACTCAACACCAAAAGAGTCGCCAGCAAAAGGCACACCAAAGGGGGAAACATCGGAAAACGGCGAAAACTCAGAGCAAACGCGCTGAAAAGCCTAAGCCGGTAACTTTGGCAAAATAAGAGCATAGATTTCTATTCTAGCACATGACAACCCATGGCTAGATACGTATTTGAATACCCTTATCGGATATCACCTCGCCAAAAGACCATTTTAGCAAACACTATCCGATTGCAGATATCTCCAAGCAACCAAAAGATCAGAAATTTTACCGATACAGAGCCCTCTTGTTCGAGTCGATAATTAATAACGAATCAATACTTTTTAAGATTTTAATAACAAATCGCTTTGGCCAAAAATTTTCTTCTCCGGTGAGCTTAGTGAGTCTTGTGACGTTTATGATTGTCCTCCAAGGAAAGGAGTTATGCCGATGACGCAAGTCAAAAAAATCCGTAAACCCACTGCTGCAAAAGGTTTTTCTCTCATTGAACTTGCCGTTGTCATGGCCGTTATTGGGATTTTAGCAGCCGTGGGCATTAACGGCCTAAACGGCATGACAGCGGGTGCCGAAGCCGCTACTGCTCGTGATTTCGTACTGAAACTACAAACAGGCGTGCAACAGTATATTGCACGTGTAGGCAGGCTTCCAGCTACTATTGGAGATTTTGTTGACGCCGATGGCAATAATACTGTGAATCTCAGTAACGTTCCAAACGGAAACGTCTTTCGGGTCGTCTCTACGGCAGGCTTAGGCACCGATGGGGGTACCAGTTGTACGATTCTTAACAGTACGGTCAGATGTGGTGTTGGTACTTTCCCGAATACGACTTCTATAACCGTAAACGGCGCAGTCAATGTGGACTTCACGTATACACCAGCCACCGGTGTTATTACTTCCAATTTACAGTAAATTTAAACATAAATTGATTTAAAAAGCCGACCTGTCTTCTGGCAGGTCGGCTTTTTAACATTCATTAAAAACCGACGGCTCAGCCAAACTTCACGCGTGTTATTGCACCTCAGGCAGGGCGGGTACCAGCTCAATCCACGCCTTCAGCCTGCGGCTGGGCAGGCTGGCATCCGGAAACAGCGTCATGGTGTTGAGCCATGGTGGCCGTTTCAAAAACGGGGCTATGGGCAGCTTGGCTCCGCCCAAAGCATCCAGCACCACGTATCGGGCTTCGCCATTGAGTGACATTAAAACCGGGTCTCGACGATTTTGATCATCATCAGCCACCTGAACACACAGTTGCGCCTGCGTAAAAGGCTCAGGCACCCGAAATTCAATTGAAGTGGGCGACAAAATCCCCCCCCCGACTTTTAGCGGCTTCGTACCAATCGAAATCCCCTCATAGTAATGCTGCAGGATCTTTGAAAAAGGCAACCCCGCCTTGCGCGCCAAAAATCCGGCACCATACTGGCTCATCCCCACCCCGTGACCAAAGCCTCCCCCGTGCACCTTCACCGATTCAATCTCAAGGGCAGGCGGAGTACCAAACCCATTATCCACCGGGCGATTCATGCTTGAAAACACAATGTTAGCACTCGGAAGCATCTTGCCGTGATGGGCAAAAACACGACGAATGATGTTTTCTTTGGCAACACGCCACTGACCGCGATTGCTGACGATTAACACCACCTTGGCCTTGCCCGACACCCCCCGCTCTGGCACCAAAATTTGCTCAAGCGTTCCCAGGGGCGTGCCTGCAGGGTAGGCAGGCTGCACGGCACTGCTGCCTTGCCGGCTTACGTCAGCCAGGGTTTTACTTAGAGAGGTTTCCAGTTCTTCGCGTCGCCAGATGCGCTCCCATCGATTTAGAGGCGAGTCAATATCAAAGCTCGGCGCATTGGCAGACGTCCAGAAAAGTCGAGCCGCCGCTTCCTGCTGGAGGGTAAGACGGGCTGGGCTCAGCGGCTGTGCTGAACTGTTCAATTGATGAGCAAACCAATCTGTCCACCCCTCTGGAGCCTGCGAGGGCTCAACATCATTGGCAATCGTGGCCAAAAGCTTCTCAAGCCCTTCAGGGTAATCGGCCTTGCCCTTCAAATAGGGGTAGGCTTTTGTGTCCTGAAAGGCATGGGCGTAATCTTCCGAGTAGCCGCCATGGGTCGAGCTGAACATGGCCACAATCGGCTCGGCATGGTACAAGGCTACCAAGCCAGCCGTGGCATCAATGGCCTGATTGGCCAGAGGATGCTCGGATTGCTTGCCAAAATAGACCTGACAAGCCTGAGAATCGCAAATGTCGTAGCGCTGCTGAGCGCCATTGTCGCGTGGCCGAATGGCATAATTGCGAGCTGCAACGGCTTGCGCCTTCAGGGCTTCTAGCCCAAAGCTGACGGGCATTTCATTGGGCACGACAGCGCGCAAATAATCTTCCAGAGGCAGGTGATTCACCACCGACAGCTTGGCTTGAGGATTATTCTTGCCACGTATGATTTCCAACGTCCCCCTATACTGCGGGATGATCCCTTTTCGGGTAATGTTCAAAATCTGAAGCGCACTCTGGTCACTGGCAGGCATCACACGGAGGGGGCCCAGAACATGCAGGCTCTCTAAATGATTGTTCATCGTGAGTAAAAAACCTTGCGCATCAACACGCACTTGCAGCCGATCACCAGCGCTTGCACTAAAAACAAGCTGATCGGTGGCCACATCACGAATTGTAAAAGCGCCCGTGGCACCAAGCACCGTCATGGGGTACTCCAGCGCGCTCATGGCATCATCGCTAATACCCACGCGAATGAGGCCATTTTGCAAAAAAGACGATTGCCATGACGCCAGATTCTCTGACGCTGGCACAGTTTGCGGCACGTTTGATGTGGGCGCAGGGGGTAACACGGAAGGCAAAGGCTTGCTATCGTGCGGTGGGCTTGGCTTAAACGAAGAGCCGACACCCAGCAATCTTGCCAAAGCGTGCCAAAAACCCGCTTCTGACGACAATGGCGCGTAAACCGCCAAAGCGGCCAGTATAATCAGGGCAACCATAACAGCCTGATGAGACCTATTGCGGCCTGGCTCTGACAAACCACTGAAACGGCTGGCTAAAGCCTGCAAAAGTCTTGTTAAACGCTCTCTCATTGTTGTAGTGTACCTCGATGATGATTTCTCTGCCAAGATCTCTTTGACTGTTAGCGTTTGCCCACCCGAGACCTCTTCAGACCAACCTTTCAATCAAATGGCCAGGGCTTCTCCATTACGCCTTAAGCACTGCCAAGAAACACTCTATTCTATGCCGTCTTGCTTGTATGATATTTCGTCCTTATCGCAGCTGGAGGAGGCGGCTAAATCTTTGGCTGCCACTCTTAACCCCGGGGATGTCCTGGCGCTGCGGGGGGCATTAGGTGCTGGTAAAACAACCTTTACCCAAGCGCTGGGGAGCGCTCTGGGGATAAGCCAAACCATCAATAGCCCAACGTTTGTGTTGATTCAGCGCTATGTCACCGGCCGTCTCCCCCTGGTGCATTGTGATTTTTACCGTCTTGGGGCTGAAAACGCATCGCAGCTGGAGCCCGAACTGACAGATATCTTGAATGAAGGTCACAGTATCGTGGTTGCCGAATGGGCAGAGCTGGCCGATTTTTTACAGCCCGCCATCACTCATTGGCTGCTATTTGAGCACCATGACCACCACAATGGCGCCCGAACACTGAGCATCACAGAGGTCTCATCGTTACAGACCTTGTAAGAGTGGACCTAAAAACTCAATTCTCTCAAATCCTTCACAAAGGCTTTCTCAATGCGCTCACTTGACGTACCCTAAAAAGCTATGAGTTTAAAAGACTGGTTTGCGGCCAAGCGCCGCTCGAAGCAAACCCCTTCAGACACGATTGATATCAGCACAGCATCCACTCCAGCTGGCTCTGGGCTTGCGCATGAATCAGGAAAAGCGTCTCGAGGCCCCATCACGGAATTGGTCAGCGAAGAGACACTCTGTAAACTGTGGACGACCTGCTATCAATGCAAAACAACCTTGCCCACCCGTCAATTGTCTGACGCGCTGCACGTTTGCCCAAGCTGTGGTTATCATTTTCGGGTGGATGCCCGTGACCGCATTGCGCAATTGACGGATCGCTTTGACGAAATGGATGCCGATTTACGGCCCGCCGACCCCCTTGAATTTTCGGATACGCAACCGTATCGCAAACGTCAGCGAGATGCCCACGAAAAATCAAATCTAAATGAAGCCGTAATTACCGGTCTGGCCACCATTGCCGATGAACCCTGCGGGTTAGCCGTCATGGCCTTTGAATATATGGGCGGCAGTATGGGCAGCGTCGTTGGAGAAAAGTTGACCCGCCTGATGGAGCGCTGCTTGGCACTCCATCTGCCGGTGGTGATTATAACCGCCTCAGGGGGGGCGCGCATGCAAGAAGGCATGTTTTCCTTGATGCAAATGGTCAAAACCGGTGCTGTGATGGCTCGGCTCCACGAGGCAGGTTTATTGAGCTTAGGCGTTGTGAGCGAACCCACCTTTGGGGGGGTGACGGCCAGTTTTGGAATGCTGGGTGATATTCTGATTGCAGAAGAGGGTGCGCGCGTCGGTTTTGCAGGCCGTCGTGTCATTGAGCAGACCATTCGCCAAAAATTACCACCAGACTTCCAGACGGCCGGCTATTTATTAAAATATGGTCAAGTGGATATGGTCGTTAAGCGCCCTGAATTAAAAAGTACGCTGGGTAACCTATTGCGGCTGCACCGTCTTTCTCGTGCAGAAGCGCTTCTCAATAAGGGTTTGGTGGGATGAAACGGCAAATGAGCCGTTCCATGAAAGACACCTGGCGATTGTTTCGCCGTGTCTGTTTTCGAAAAGCCATGGTCTGCCTCGGGACACCGCTTGTGGCCTCCGCCGCGTCTACTTGGCGCTTGAGCACCTTGGATATCCATCCTGAGTCAGAGGCTCTGATCCACGCCGGTCAGCCGCTGATTTTTGCAATGTGGCATGGCCGCATGTTTGGGATGTTAAAGCTGCCGGTTGCTCGAAAAAATCTGTGTGTCTTAATCAGTGCCAGTAACGACGGGCATGCCATTACGGAGGTCGTCCGAAGACTTGGATTTGGAGGGGTTGTCAGCCGCGCCTCTTATAAAAACGGTTCGGGTGCCATGCGACATTTTTTAGAACAACTTCAAAATGGCTACCACGCCGTCATCACCGTCGATGGTCCACGAGGGCCCATCTATCAGGTCAAACCTGGGGTTATCTGGATGTCTCAAAAAGCCCAAATACCCATTATTCCAGTTTCAGCCTCCTGTGCAGCACCCATTTTAAAGTTTCCAAAAGCCTGGGATAAATTTCATGCACCCAACTATTTTAGCCCCATCAAAATTGCGTTAGGCGCCCCCATTTTGCCCTCAAACGATGCGCTCTGTGAGACATCAACCGCACAACAAGCCAACGTCTTGCGCCAAGCGCTGATGGATCTCACCAAAACCGTCGATAGCTCGCATGCATGGGTTGAAACACTCGAAAATCAACATCACGACATGACGCATGGAAAATAGATTGAAACCCTCTGAAAAAGTAACCTTTGGGTGGATGTTTGCAAGCTGAGGTCTCTTTTAGCATGCAAACATGATGTCACCGAACCCTCCATCCGAGACTTCTGGCAGCCCTGAGAATTCCCCATCAGAGCAAGTAAGTGCTGCTTCTGAAGCACTTCTACAGGAAAGACGGCTTTCTCGAATTGATAGGCGCCAAAATTCCCGTCAGGGCAAGTTTGATCGACGCCGAAACCGTTGCACCCACTGTGTTCATTTTAAAGTCACCCAAACAGAACAAACCGAAGCCAATAAGAGCAGCAGCAGCGGATTCTGTAGCAAACATCACGAACCAATGACGGCAGAAACCTACGCATGCTGGGTCTTTGAACTGGCATCTGAACAACCCCGTGACATGTAACAAATGATGTCATTTTCAGAAAATTTTTAGAATACGCTAACAACATTGAGCCCTTTTTGTTTGTTTATATATTTAGAGCGTTCCAAAATTACCGTTTCTCTCTTGCAAGCGTTTATCCAAATCATCCACTCAGGATGGCTGAGCGCTCATGCACCATGCAGAGCCTCATTATTTTTACCATTTCTCTCTCTTATTGTGTCTTCTCTTTCTGTCTCTTACGGAGTCTCACAATTTATGGCACAGGATCACATTGCACAGATCGTCACGCGTCGCTATCTGGAAGAATGCGCCAAGGCTGGGTATCAGCCGGTGTGCCATCAAGCCAGTGATGTGATTGAAAGCAGCATGAAGGCACTTGCAAGCCTAAATTATGCTGTGCTTATCTCCAGAAGCCGAGCAGGCACCAAAACGCGCACGGCTTAATGTTATTTAGATGCTTATTCTTTCAATACCGTGGCTGATTTTTTGGTTATGACGTTGATGTTGATGAACATCCCGCCGGCCAGGCACCTCAGGGCGCTTAAACAGCCTTTGATGCAACTGTGGCCGCGGGGGGTTTACTAAAAACAGCCTGCATGCCTTCATACCATGCCGGCAACGTATTAATTTTTTTCATAAACTCTGCCATCCCCCGAAGCGGGAGCTTGAGTATGTTTGGCATGACTTTTGAAATGCCGTCCAGAACATTCCCAATCAAGCCCGTCAGCTTGAAAAACACGATCCAAGCGGCATGTTTAATAAATGTACACGCCTTCTCTAGTGGTGTTTTTGCATGGAGCAAAGCCGTTGGCAAGGTGGCCATATAGTAGCGATCCATCCCACGGGCTTTTGAACTACTGCCGACAAAATGCTTGAGTTTATCAATATTTTGTTGCTTCAAACGCTCTTTGGCTGCACTGATAAAAGGAACCGCCCCAAGCATCTTCAGGGCAGGGATTTCAAACACATCGTCCAGCAAGTTATTAAACAGGGTCTTGGCACGATCGAGCTCTTTGGGATTCGTCAGAAAATCCTCGCCAAATTTAGCCCATTCATACAAATGGTGCCCGTTTTTAGACAACTGTGACGTATCGACTTTTTTGAGCAAAGAATCCCCAAATTTGCTTGTCATCCAGCAAACCGGAATACTGGCAATGGCCAATGGAATACCAATCAACATTGGCATGCTGGCAATGGCGCCAAACTCTAAGGCCGTTGGAAACACCGTTTTCCAAAAAACAGCATGAGCCGCTCTGGTATCCTGCCTTGTCCAGCCACGCCCTTGGCGTGAAGCAGCCTCTGAGGCTGATGAAACAGACTCCGAAGCCGGAGGCGTTTGAGCCACCTCTTTTTTTGTAAACTTATCTGCCACTGCTGAGGGTCTGGAGACACCATTGGCATCAGCCGAAGCAGGGTCATGGCTGCCTTTTACTTCATGCGATTTCAATGAATCATCCGGCTCCGCTTTGGAGCCCGCATGTTGAGAAGCAAATAAAGGCGGAGAGACGCGCATCTGTTTACTATCTAATAAAAATAGAACCACCATGAAGGCGTCTCAAAAAACTAGAATTTTTTGAGGCACCATTAACTCACTCGTAGAAATCAACGCCCATCAATCGTGTCAGGTGCTAGCAAGCGGCGAAATAAACGTTAAATGTAACGATTTTTAATATTTTAAGCGTCCCTTGATAGACGCTCAAGCTCCCACAGGCAAGATTAATAGCTTCCCGGCCGGAGCCTGCAAAATAGCGTTTGCCAGTTGACTTGGGTTAATTATGCTTAAGTATTCGGAAATACGACCCGATTGCACCAACCCCCGAAGGGCAGAGACTTTCTCAACATCGTAATCACTACGAGCCGATTGGCTCATGGCTTTTTGCACAAAAGGCCGCATTTCGTTGGATTGACGTAAACGAGCAATGGCGGCCTCTGAAATCGTCGCCTCGTCGCAAATCCGCTCATAAGGGCGATCCTGAATTGTGCTGGCTGGACTTTCTTGAGACCGCTCAGCCTGGTGAACGGCCGTATTTTCGGCAGCATTATTCTCTAAGGGATTGGACGGCGTGTCAGGGTAGAGAATAGTCAAGGAAGATGCAGGACTATTGGAAACTGAATTCAGCATGGGGGGTCAACGCCTCTTAATGTTGCGCTCTCGTGTTCTCTCGAAAAATATTGCCACTACAATGCACCACTGCAATGGTTCTTAAAAGATGATTACCTAGCAACTCTTATCGTTAAGACGCCATCAGAATATTTTCCTGAATCTTGCTTGAAGGCGTCACGCTCTGTCTCTCTGTAAATTAATTTTAAGAAACTCTGTGCCCTTTCTCATCACCTAAGGGATGTATTTTTGCACGGCGAATGGATCCAAAGTTTGAGCCTTCGGTCAGGTTTAAAATCAGGGTCTTGAAGAAACGCGCACCCTCATGCGTTACAGGGTGCATGCCTGCTGGGGTTTGGTGGTTAACACCTCAGAGACATCGGGATCAAACGCATTAAAAACAAGACCACTCAAGAGTTTTGGATAAAAATAGGTTGATTTTTGAGGCATCCGATAACCGGCTTTCACCACGTCAAACATTAAATCCAAGGGCGGGGGCTGCATCACAAAACCACAGACGGCCTGCTGTGATGTCAAGCGATGCTGAAGCGCATCAGTCTCGCGCTCAAAACGCAGATGGCCGGCTTGTTTCAATTCTTCACCTGTTTTTGCAAAGATTTTCCTGAAAATCAAATATTCCACAAGCGCCGTATCCAAACGGCTCATCGCTTCGGGCAGACCATTATTGAGGTCGAGATCCGCCTTTAACGAAAGATTGCGCATATCACCATTGGGGTATAAAACGCTGAATTGGGCATTTTCAGGGGAGGCATCACGAAAATCTTCACCCAGAAGGGCATCAAACTGAGCTTGCGAAAAATCAGGGTTTGGCCAGGTTTTCAGCAATCGATGCGTCGGATAGACCTTCAGGCCGCCATCGCTAACGTTGCCGAGAAACACTAATGCCCAATCACTGGACAGGGCCCCCAGGGGAGGGTTCTCCAATCCAAGTGCACTGCGCTGTTGGCGCACCCAGTTTCGAAACGCCAATGCGGTTTCATAGCGATGATGGCCATCGGCAATAATGAGGGATTGCTCAGAAAGCACAGATTGAATTTTTGAAAGGCTTTCAGAGCTTGTCAGCGGATAAAACGCATGCGATACAGGCTCTTTACCCGGCTCAGCATCTTCGGTGGCACGAATCCAGCAAGGATGATCACAAGCAACATCATAAAGCCCAAGCGCTTCAATGGACTTTGCCGGATCGCTGTATAACATAAAAATTGGGCTCAAATTTGCCCCTGTGTGTTGCATAAGCTTAAAGCGATCTTCAATGGGACCTTTGAGGGTCGCCTCATGAGGGAAAATCGTTTTTTCATCAAAATCAGCAAGCTTAACCAGACCCAGGAGGCCTTTCCGAACAATCCTATCACCTGTATCAGGCGCCTGAAAAACCTGCTGATAGACATAAAAAGCAGGAGCCGATTCTTGAATCAGTATGCCGTTTTTTTGCCAGTCATGAAAATATTCAGAAGCCCTTGTATACACATTGTCAAAATCACTATCTGTAGGCTGTTTCGGGTTTAAAATCAGCCGAATCACGTTGGCCGGGTGGCGAGCCATCAAGCGATCCTGTTGTTCGGGCTCTATCACGTCATAAGGAGGGGCAACAACTGCCGTAATATCTGCGGCAAAAGCCTCTGAATCATAGCGAAGCGCACGAAACGGCTTAACCTGAACCACGGGTCTAACCTCCTTAAGCTGATATTGACACATCCCAGATACGGTATTTTATTTTTTCATAAAATAAGGTTGTCTCCTAGCTGAAATCCTCAATTTTTATGTCTCTTTGCTCCAAGCACCCCGCTGCATTTTTTAAAACCTGTGGCATTACCTCCATTGAAGATGCCCACCGGTGTCTAGAGGCTGGCGCCTCAGCCCTTGGCCTAATTTTTGTGCCAGAGACGCCACGTTATGTGTCTGTTCAGAGGGCCAAGGCCATTCGAGCGGCCATACCCTCAGGGATTGCTTGTGTGGGGGTGTTTCAGAATCAATCGATTGACGAAATACAATCCATTACAGACCAAGTGGGGCTCCATGCAGTGCAACTTCATGGGATTGAAACCCCCGACGCGTTTTCAGATTTAGCCGTGCCTATGATTAAAACGCTCTTTCTCAGAAAACCGCATTGGCCATTAAAGCCGATGATTGCCGCATGGCAGAGGCCTGCTCGACAGGGTCGGCTGATGGCTTGGCTCATTGAAGATGCGCTCAAACAGCCTCAAAGCCTGCACTGGTCCGAAGCACTTAACGCACTGGCCTTGCCTGAAGATGTTCCCATCTGGATTGCCGGTGGCTTGACGCCCGACAATGTTTCAAGCGTCTGGCAGCAAGCCTCTGGCAAGGTTTTTGGTCTAGATGTTGCTGGCGGCATTGAAGCCTCCGCAGGAATAAAATCTCCCGAAAAACTTCTGGCTTGGCAACAGGCGCTAGCCGGAAGTTTCAGGCTATGTTAAAAATAAGCCAGCCTCAAAATACTCACACGTATGTTTGTTTGATTTTGTCTGAATTTTTTGCCGAAAGACCTCTGCCATGCCCCATCCCGCATCCGTTTTGAATCAGCTACCCCCTTACCTCTTTGCCCAGATTGATGAAAAAATCGCGGCGGCAAAAGCCCAAGGCGTAGATATTATTTCACTGGGCATTGGAGATCCTGATTTACCAACCCCCAGCCTCATTGTTGAAGCCATGCAACAAGCAGTCGGCGACCCTGCCACGCATAATTATCCACCCTATCAAGGCACTCAAGCGTTTCGGGAAGCGGCAGCCCGCTGGATGCAAACCCGCTTTGACGTGAGCGTTGACCCCAATTCAGAAACGCTCGCTTTAATTGGCTCAAAAGAGGGTCTGGCGCACATGATTTTGAGTTATGTCGACCCGGGTGACGTGGTGCTGTGCCCCTCGCCAGGGTATCCCGTCTATCACAACTGGACAACGCTGATGCGCGGCGAGCCCGTCACCTTGCCACTGCTTCCCCAAAACCACTTTTTACCGGATCTTGATGCCATTTCTGAGGACGTCGCCAAGCGCACCAAGCTCTTATTTCTGAATTATCCCAACAACCCGACCGGTGCTATTGCTGATGTAAGCTTTATTCAGGAATGCGTTGATTTTTGCCGCACCCACGACATTTTGCTCTGTCACGATAATGCCTACAGTGAAATGACATTTGACAACTACCGCGCTCCGAGTTTTTTAAGCGTACCAGGCGCCAAAGACGTTTGTGTCGAGTTTTTCAGCCTGAGCAAAATGTTTAACATGACCGGCTGGCGGGTTGGTTTTGCCGTGGGCAACGCCGCAGGTATTAAAACCTTGGGTACCATCAAAAACAATACTGACAGTGGCGTATTTAAGGCCATTCAGGAGGCCGCCATCGTGGGGCTCGACCATGCCGATGCCCTCACCAAAGACATTAATGCCATTTATGGCAAGCGGCGCGATATTTTTGTGGCCGGCTTAAACGAGTTAGGCTGGCAGTTTCCGCCCAATGTGGCAACGTTTTATCTGTGGGTGCCCGTACCGTCTGGCTGGACGAGCGTTGAGTTTGTGAACTTTTTGCTTGAAAAATGCGGTATCGTGGTGCCTCCCGGAACAGGCTATGGCCCCATGGGAGAAGGCTTTTTCCGCGTAGCGCTGACCGTCCCCGATGATCGCCTCCACCAAGCACTCCAGCGGATGCGCGAGGCCGGGGTAACGTTTTCAGGCCTGTCAAAACCCACCCCAGAAATTGCTTATCAAATTTAATGACACCTCTGACAGCCCTTATTGCTCAAACGAATCCATCCCCCGGGGATCTTACAGCTAACGCGCGCCAATTGGCCACTGGGCTAAGAGAAGCCCTGAGGCAAGATTGCAACCTCTTTCTTGCTCCAGAGCTGGCGCTCATGGGTTATCCTATTCGAGATGTTATTGTCCGACACCCAGATCTGGTGCAGCACCAGCGGCCATGGCTTCAGGCATTGGCCGAATTCACGCAAGACAACCCTCTGACGGCTCTTATTGGCTTTATAGAACCCAGACGAGCACGCGCACGTCAACTGTGGCACGAGGCATTGTCCTTACCTGAGGATCCTTTGCCCGAAAGTCATGGCAAGCCATTTTATAACGCGGTGGCTATTCTCCAGGGTGGGCGCCTCAGTGGCGTTGTGCGCAAAAATCTACTGGCCACCTATCAAGAATATGACGATCATCGCACCTTTGAAGCTTGTCCGCAGGTCGGGGTAGCGTGGGTCAATAATAATAGTCACAAGAGCCCCCTCCTGTGGCTTCAGGATAAAAAACTGGCCATTACCATTTGTGAGGATCTTTGGGGGGATGATACGTTTTTTAATCCTGTCGCTCATGATCGAAACCCAATAGCGACCATCATGCAATCAGGCGAAGCGGATGTGCTCATTAATCTGTCGGCCTCGGTGAGTCGGCTGCAAAAAGAGGCTCTAAAATCTTCGCTGTTACATCACGTGGCCAAGCGCTATCAACGGCCCATCGTCTACGTCAATCAATGTGGCGCTATTGATGAATGTAGCTTTGACGGGCAAAGCCGCTGGGTATCCGCTTCTGGAGAAATCCTGCACAAAGGCAAGGCGTTTGTACCCGATCATTTTGTCATTGACATCAATACGCCTGAGGCATGGGCCAGCGACAGCAAAAGCCACTCAGTACAAGCCGTTTTACCCTCCCAGCAGAGGGTTTATTCTCCTGAAGAGCCGCTGCTGTTGGCACACCTGCATGGCAGTGTAACCCAGGGTATTGCCGATTATTTTGCCAAAACCGGTTTTAAGCGAGCGGTCATAGGGCTCTCTGGCGGGCTGGATTCTAGTGTTTGTGCGGCACTTCTAGTAGATGCACTCGGAGCATCCAACGTCCTGGGCGTTAGCATGCCGAGCCGCATCACGCCTGCCGACAATGAACGCGATACCATCAAGCTGGCTCAAAATTTGGGCATTGAACTCATTACGCTGCCCATCGAAGACATCACGCAAGGGGCGATGGCCAAAATTCACCAGGCGGCGCCGCTTCTTGAAGCCTCATGGGGCAAGCCTGAAGCCCATTCTGCAGCAGGTGAAAACATTCAAGCCATGTCACGCGCCACGCTGCTGAGACTGCTTGGCAACCAATATCGTGCCTTGCCCATTGCAACCTCTGACAAGTCCGAGTTTTACATGGGCTACACCACAGTCAACGGGGACATGTCTGGAGCGCTGGCGCCCATGGGCGATATTCCCAAAACGCAGGTGCGCGCCCTGGGCTTTTGGATGAATCAAGAGGCTGACCGAAAAAAAGCTTCCGTGAGAGTTCCCGAGTCGATTTTAAACCGCGCGCCATGTGCGGATCTCTCGCTGGATGTCAAAACAGGCAGCCCTGTGCTAGCTGAAGCGGTCATGATGCCGTACGCCTTTATTGATGAAGTGATTTGGCGCATCGAAGTGCTTCAGCAAGGGCTTGAAACCATGGTTCAAACCCCGTTTGACTATGAGCGCTCTTATGGTGCCTTGAATGCCACTCAAAAACGGGATTGGCTTCGTCAATTTTATCGTCGTATGAATGCCGCACTGTTTAAATGGTGGGTGGCACCACCCATGATTATGGTTGCAAGCCATGGCGACATCACAAAAACGGCCTATCATCACCCCATTACAGCCTGCAACATTAACTGGCACGGTGAGACGCCAGACAGCGCCCGTCAAAAACTTCACGCTCCCTAACCTTGGCTTCACACGACTTGACACGCGCACTTTTTTGGCATCAGGTGCGTTATAATAAATGCTTGAAAGTCTCTTTTAAAAATTCACACCCTTAATCGCTGGTCTCATGATGGTAAGCATCAAACATGTGAAAACGACGTCAAAATTGTCACTGAGACACGCTGCTCACGATAAAAACGCGTCTTTTTAAAACGTCTCTTTAATAAAAGATTCATTCTAAAACACCTCTTGGCAAGCGTTCAGAAAGCCCTTACTGGCCACTGCGGTGTTCACCGTTATTGCTAGCGTTTCAACCCGCTCGTCCAAATAATGATGTTCTCGTCCAAGTTCCACCCTGTGGGTATTGCACCGTGATCTCTTCTCCTTATACCAGATTGGCTTACGGGGCACCTCTGTATGCCCCGCGTTATGTCGCCGCCCAGCCGGCCACAATGACAATGCCCTCAATGGCCATGCCCGTGCCCAGAGCATTCTACCCTCATGCTCAAGTTTATCCGCCTGTCTCTCCACTTGCAAGTGTGGCGCCATGGGTCTCTTCCTACGCAGCGCCCCCTCTGTATCCCCCTGCGATGAATCGAATCGTCACACCGATGACGCCACAAATTGTTTACGTGGTGCCACAACCCCCCTCTGGCCTCAGCATGCCCGCCAATCCAATGGCAGAGGCGATTCCCATGTCACTCCCCGGATCGTCAAATCCTCAGCCCTCGATGACATCAACCCCCTCAGCCGCGATGGAAGCACCTGTGCCAGAGGCCTCACGGCTTGAGCCTGCCAAAGCAGCCACCATCACCCCATCGCATCGCGTCATGAAGACACTGAAACACGATGTTGAAGCCCTTGAACGGGCAGCCGCAAAGCACGTGCCTCATCGCGCCTCGGCAAGTGATTTGCCCGAAAATGCCAACATTATTGGCCGCATTGCGTCTGAGTCAGAAAACATACAGGATGCACCCGAATTTGAGAGCACTAATCGCAAGAGAAGCCCCCTGGCCTCGTTTTGGCGTTTAGTAAAAGCGGGCATCAAGGGAGGCGTCAGCGGGACAGTGCTCGGATCCGCCCTGATGATGCCACTGTTATTGCTAAAGCCCGTTCGTCAAAACAAAGCACCTAAAATATTTTGGGGATTGGCAACAGCCGTCATGGCCACCTTGGGTGCTTTTTCGGGCACAGCGTTAGCCCTTATCGGACAATCTGCCCGTGAAATAACGGGTTCGGCAACAACGTCTCGGTAAAATCTCAGACATACGATCTTTAAACTTCTAGGACAAAAACCTTTTCTTTATCTTGAAATAATGAGATTTTAAAAAACATGCTCCGACTGACGGCTAACGGTACGGCTATTTTTTTTGAGAGACCTAAATTTGGCACTTGCATTATTAAAAATGGTGCCAGTATCTCCCCCCCCCCGTTAATCCAAATTTTATTTCATCGTTGCTATCAAATTATCCATATAAAGATCAATTAACCGTTACGCCAAGCTCCCAAAATCGATTTGATTTATGCGTACAATCACATAAGCGTTTGAATGCAAGCCTAGAAGCACATCTGTTGCAAACACTGCCAGAATGTCTAACTGTTCAAACACTTTGGTGTAGAGATTGGTCTGCTGAAAAAATTTCAAGGTATATAGCCAAGAACCCCCCTGAATAATTTTTTCACTCCACTCAGTCTCTTCAGCAGTATTTAGGAGCCCAAGTGCTACACGGCAATATTTTTTTGAACTACTTTTTCGTTTTTTTAAACTGACACCCAAAAATATT
>JAYKJM010000017.1:0-6710 GCA_035285385.1 Vampirovibrionales bacterium | reverse complement strand
CACAGGGCATGAATTTTGGTGCCAAACCCGCCGCGACTCCGTCCTAAAGCTTGGGGTCCGTGTGTTTTTTTGCCCCAGCCGCGTGCTGGTGTGCTCGAACAATCGTTGAATCAATCATCAACCACTCTGTATCGGCAGAAACGGCCAACGTGTTGAAAATCATTTGCCAAATACCGGCTTTCGCGCATCGAATGAATCGTTTATGGACACTGGCCCACTTGCCGAAGCACTCTGGCAGGGCTCGCCAGCGTCCGCCGTTTCGACCTACCCAGTAAACCGCTTCAACAAACAGTCGGTTGTCAACTGCTGTTCGCCCTCTGTCTGATTTTTTTCCGGGTAACGCGTCTTTGATCTTGTCCCACTGTGCATCTGACAATTCAGCCATGTAAAAATCCTCCAGACTCTCTGGAGAAACTCTATCACAATTTAATTGTCGACACTACCTAGGGAAAATAATCTTTGTATCAAAATCTTTTCGGACACCCACAATGACAAGTCTCTCCCTTTTCTGAGGCACATCAAGGTACTGTGCTCTTAGAATTTTATAGTGTGCTCTGTAGCCAATCTCATCGAGCACATTCATCATGGTTTGAAGCGTTCTGCCACCCTCGTGCCTTTCCAAGCCTTTTACATTCTCGCCTAAAATTATTTTTGGCTGAATTTGCTTAATAGCTCTTGCAAATTCAAAAAATAACGTGCCTCGCGTATCCTCAAACCCAAGCCTATTACCAGCGTAACTAAATGCTTGACAAGGGAATCCCCCCGTAACAACATCTGCCTGAACGTTTGAGAAATCAACATTTTTTATATCGTCGGCAACGACATGCCATTGTGGGCGGTTAGATTTTAAAGTTTCAGCTGCCTTTATGTCAATTTCAACCAGCATTTGAGCGCTTAAACCAGCATTTTCAAGCCCTAAAGCCAAACCACCACAACCTGCAAACAATTCAACAACTTTATAGTGTTCATTTATTTTTTGTACCAATATTTGATAGCCAACCTCACCTTTACCTTGTGTTTTTTCTTTAAGTTGTTGCAGCTCAGAAAAATCGAAAATTCGACACCCTTGTTTGTCTCTTACTGCTCGGATAAGCCCTTTTTTTTCCCAACGTCGAATGGTGTCTATAGAGACATTCAATGTCTCTGAAGCCAAAGAGATATTGACGAATTGATGCTTTCTATTCACAAAAAATAACCCTTGCCTATGCATGGGTTACTATATCATAATACGCTACCACTGTTCAATGCCATCATAAACAGTGAGCCTAAGAAACGCTGACGGACAGCTTCAAAATAGATCAACTAGAGGGCGGCTTCATACGTGCGACTATTTGGGTTGTAGCGATACTGATGAGGGGCAGAACCAGGCTTTTCAAGCAAAAGATCAAACCAGCCGGCCGTTTGTTCAGGCAGGACGCTTAAGCGTGACCCTCGACCATAAAATAACTCTCGCCCATCTGTGGTCACAATGGAAACATCCATTAAATGAGCAGATTGACCCGCTACCGGAGTCTCTATGCGTTGCTCATTCTGGCCATCACGGTTCAAATCCAGAGCAGTCTCAACGGCTGACGTGGTGGTAGAGGCCGTGGGGGTTTTGCGATGGAGTTTATCGGAGGGCTTGGCAGTGGGCTTCTCGATTGCAGACGGCGATTCGGCCGGGCTCGAAGACTTGATATCTACAGGCTGACTTGGTTTGCCCAAAAGACGATCCAGCCAGTTAACGGTCGTATTTGGTTCAATTCTTCGAACGGCTCCTGTGAAGCCATCGCGCTCAAAAAGTTGTAAGTTGTCTTGGCCACCACGCCAATGCTCATATCGAAAAAACAGTTGATACACCACGCCCACAACAATTAACACGCCAATAAAGCCAGAGAGGCGAGAACGACCAGCGCTGGCTCTTTTTATTAAGGGGTATCTTGGCTGACAATCAACAACTAAAAACATCCATCAAGCGCTCTTGAGAATAGCGATACGATAATACAACCAAGCGATTACAAAACGGGGGGCAATACTGATGTGCTTTTTGATGACACCGTCTGAACATTGGCCGCGGTTGCAGAATGAAACGACGCTTTAACAAAATTTGGAGAAAGCACAACCCGATTGCGGCCAGTTCGTTTTGCCTGATAAAGAGCGGCATCGGCGGCAGCAACAATATCCGAGGCGTTATTACTTTGAACATCAAGCTGGGCAATACCAACACTCACCGTCATTTGCAGAGGAGTGGCCGTCTTGGCGCAAAAGACGCGACGGCTAATCATTTGACGAATCCGCTCAAGCAGGTCGCTGGCATCTTGTAACACCGTCTGAGGAAGGATAAGGGCAAATTCTTCCCCCCCGTAACGCGCTGGCAAATCACTTTCTCGGACGTTTTGAGCAAGTAATTGACCCAGCTCCTTAAGGACGGCATCCCCAATCAGGTGGCCATATTGATCGTTGAGCCGCTTAAAATTATCAATATCAACCATGGCCAAACAAAACGGCTGATGATAACGGCGGGCACGCGCAAATTCACTCATCAGGCGCTTATTGAAGAGCCCTCGGTTTGCAAGCCCCGTCAGTGCATCAGTGGCAACCAAGGCAAGCAAGCGAATGGTCTGCTCAACGGTAGCCTTCACATATAGGGTGACGGCACTGCCAAACTGAATAAACAGTGCAAGCGTTGGAATAAGCGAGACAGTCAACAGGATGGCACACAGAGTACTGGCTTCAAGGGCTTTGAGGAGATGAACGTTTTGCCCAGAAAAAGGGGTCAACGTAGGCCACCCAAATTGAATGCCAATGAGCATCAGGATGCTGTAAGCCACCCCCAAACGAACCGCCAGACGATTCAGCCCCAAATAAAAAGCAAGCCCAATGGCAGCAATAGGAGCCAAGGCAAATCCAAGCCATCCACCTGACAATGCATATTGAAGCGAGAAAATGGCAAATACGGACCACGCCAATCGACCACCTTGCTCAATGTGATGCGATCGGTTGACCGCATCATCTACAGAGGACAGTGGCGGGGTCACTCGCATGGTCTTGGGGATAATTGGCCTTTCAGAAAACCAGCAAATGATGCCAAATAGCGTCGCAAGCCCGATGCCACATAGCAATTGAAGCCAGACATGAGGAGCAGGGGTGCCAAGATTTGGCACTCTGGAAGGCAACAGCACAAAGAACAGCCCCCAATATAACACCCAGCTAATGGCGCAAATGGCCATCCATTGGTGAGAAAGTCTCAAGCCTAACGAGAGATTGTCTGAAATAATAGGGACTGTTTTTTTCATTGAAACTTAAAACCTATTAATAATTGCTATTAAATGTTTTTAATAATATAAAAACGAAATGGCCTAAGATATTGCTATTTTAAATTTGAAATGGCTATCAATTAACCGGCATCCACTGGTTGTGCATCAGACTCTGATTTATCAAGAATCCGCAGCCTCCGCAGGGCTTCAAGACCAACGGGCGTCTCAATTCCGGCCTGTTTGGCCTGCTCGTAATAGCGTTTTGCGTCATTGAGCTGACCCTGGTTATGGCAAAGGGTTGCTAAATTAAACAAGGTCCGCTGATGCGTTGGCTCAAGCTTGAGCGCTTGTTGATAGGCAACTCTGGCATCTTCCGGTTTGCCATCCTTTTGAAGAACCGAGCCAAGATTAAACCAATAATCGGCTTGTCCTGGCGAGAGCTTCACCAGCTGCTGAAAGGTCGCTTCAGCCTGAGCAAACTGTTTTTGCAAGACATAAGCATTTGCCAGACCATTAAGGGCACTTACATGATTCGGATGTGTCGCCAGGGCTTGCTGAAAGAAAACAATAGCTTTTTTAGGCCGCTCTTGAGCCAGCCAAAGGTAGCCGAGATTGGTTTTGGCTTCAATCAGAGTCGAATCAAGCGTGAGGGCTTTTTTAAACAGTTTTTCAGCCGATTTATAGAGGTTAAGTTGACCTGCTTGATTTCCGCGACTCCCCTGAAACTGAGCCAGCTGAAACGCATCAACACCCTTGTTATAGAGCTCTTTGGCCTGCGAGGCATTAGTCATCAGATCCTCTTTTTTTTCTTTGGGCTGAGGTTTGGAGTCAGGCTCAGCAACGGGCTGAGTATCAGACTTTGAAGAGGATAAGCCTGTCAATGCTTTTGGAGAGGGGGGATTTTCTGGGCTTTGACGAGCACTACTGTTATCGGGCTTTTCAGAGGCACTTTTTCCCCATCCAAACGGGTTGTATACACTTGCAAAGGTGACTTGCGTGCCTAAAATAAAGCAAAATAGCGCAAAGGCGAGCACGAGCGGCCTAGGCATCTTTTTTGAAGGGAGGCTGTCGACACTTACACTGTAAAACAAACGTACCATCCGATACTCGCTCTCACTGCTGGTTAATGGGTATCAATGACGTCGCGCCAGGCGGCTCGATTCTCAAGGACATCTCGATTCAATTCGCCTTCACCTGAGGCCACCAGCGTGGCAACCGTACACGTACTGGCCACGTTAATAACCGTTCGGCACATATCCAGCAATCGATCCACAGGCCACAACAGGGCAACACCTGCAAATAGCGGATTCAATTCAGCGCCAATACTATTGATAACGATGGCAATGGTAATCAAACCTGCACTGGGCACCCCGGGGGCTCCTACAGAGGCGACAATGGCAAACACGCCGATTAAGATGACTTGAAAAAGATCCAAATGAATACCATAGGCCTGCGCCAGAAACAGCACCGCAATCACTTCAAACATCGTGGTACCGGTTTTATTAATGGTGACCCCTGTAGGTAGCACAAAACTAGCAATTCGGTTTGAGATACCGGCGCGACGCTCACAGCAGGCAATGGTCACCGGCAGGGTTGCAGAGCTACTGGCGGTGCCAAAGCCCACCATAATGGCTTCCGATATGGCTCGATAGAGCTGCAGCGCATTGACGCGCGCAAATATCTTTAAAAGGAGCGGAAAAATTATAATAAATTGCACCAACAAACCAATAAAAAGCACCAGCATGTAGGGTGCCAGTTCCTGAAAAATATGGAGCCCAGAGTTGGCAACCGTCACAAACGTCAGCGAAAAGATTCCAGGCACCGACAGTACCATGACCCAATCCGTCAGCTTCATGGTGGCAGTAAAGAGGGCTTCAAAAAACATCACCAACGGACGACCAGCATCTCCAATGACCGAAATAGCCAAACTGAACAACAGGGTAAACACAATCACCGGCACCAGCTCCATACTGGCCAGTGACTCGATGGGATTTTTAGGAATAAAGGACAAAACCAAATCTGACAAGGAGGGAGTTTTGGCCAGCGTTTGCGAAACGGAGGCTGCCAGCTTTGGAATTTCTTCAAACAATTGGGCTTGCACAAAAAGGCCTGGCTTGAAAATTAACGACAGCAAAACACCCAGAAGCGATGAAATTACCATGAGCGTGACAAACCAGCCAATCGTCTTACCACCCGTTCTACCCAGCTGATGGCCATCGCCAATGGAGCAAACGCCAATAACAATAGAGCTGATAATCAAGGGAATCACCAGCATGCTAATCAGGCGTATGAAAATTTTACCGGTCAGCTCGAAAAAATTATGAAGAATGGCATATTGCTCGCCGCTACAAATTAATCCCAACACAATGCCAAGCACAATGGCAAACAGGATGTGCCAATGCCGCTTGGTACCAAGGCCTAAAGCCACAAGAATCAACCACAGTAAGCGCATTTTTAGTACTATCCTACCTAGCAACTATGCAACGTTTGCCACATCAAACAGCAAGCAATTCATAAGGAGACATTCTAGAGGAAATCCTGCATTTTTGGGATCTTCGCTAGAAAAAGGATGTCAAGTGCATCTGAATCTGATATAACCATAGATAAGGCTTTTCTGACTAGCAATTTTTGATGTATCCCGATTTTGATATATCCCGATGACGTATAGATAGTACGCTTATTGATGGCATCAGCAAGTGCTCACCCCCCGAAAAGGTTTTTAATATTGGACATTTATTTGAGGTAATCCTTCACTATGGCCGTTATCGTAGCAATTGATGATGATCCCTCTATTTTAGAGTTGGTCAAAATTAACCTTGAAATTCAGGGGCATACCGTTAAAACTGCTCCCGATGGCATTCAGGGCTTTGCGTTGGTGCAACAAGAGCAACCTAACCTGGTGGTATGCGATGTCATGATGCCTGAGGTGGACGGTTATACGGTTTGCCAGCGCATTCGCAAGAACGAATCAACCGCTAACACGCCAGTGCTGCTGTTGACAGCGTTAGGCGTGGTTGATGATAAAGTCAAAGGCTTTGATGCCGGCGCTGATGATTATTTGGTGAAACCGTTTGAAATTCCAGAATTGCTCGTGAGGGTTCGGGCATTATTGCGCAGAGGCGGGGATGTCCCTGGGTCTGCCGCGGTGAAAGAAATCCTCTCGGTTGGTGATATTACCCTGATTCCTGAGAACCTAGAGGTAAAGCTCAAGGGGCGGCTCATCAAGTTAACGCCCACAGAGTTTGAGATTTTAAACTGTCTGGTGCAAAACCACGGCCAAGCCATTTCTTTGGGTAAACTGTTGCAAGACGTGTGGGGATATTCTCCCGATGACGATGTCGAGACCATTCGCGTCCATGTTCGTCACTTGCGCTCCAAGCTGGATAAAGCCTCAGAGGGCAAGAAATACGTAGAAACTATCTATGGTGGCGGCTATCGTCTCATTGCCGATGGCATTGACGACAAAAAGTAAAG
>JAYKJM010000016.1:0-7847 GCA_035285385.1 Vampirovibrionales bacterium | reverse complement strand
TTTATCGCCATAGCCCGCCCGCATAAACTTATTACTGCTGATAAAAGTAAGACACCCTTCTTCCCGCAATAGCTTGTGTGCCAGCTCGTAAAAATACACCAGTAAATCTGCCGTACCCTTGGCCACGTTTTTATAACGCACACTCAGGCCAGCTTTCAGATCTTTAATGGCTTCCTGCCGCACATAAGGCGGGTTGGCAATCACCACATCAAAGCCACTATTAGGCCAAGTATCAGAAGGGCTAAACACTTCGCTAAATTCTAAATGCGGGTCAAAGGTAATGGCTGCCCCTTCTATCCGGCGGGAAGCCTCGTATTTCTCAGCCAGTAAGCTGTCAATTTCAGCCCGTAAGGCTTTTTTACGTGCTGGGCGGGTTTCGGCAAAAAACTGGTGCTTCAGAGGCAACAGTTTTTTCGTTAAGGCCTGATGGCTTTGGGAGGTGTTCACGGTAAAGCCGATCAGGGAATCCCCTTCCCGTATCTTATAATCAAGGTTGGGTAGGGGCTTTATATCGTCGAAACTTTCTTCATCAACCACCAAGGACAACCAAAGCCGTAACTTGGCAATATCCACGGCGGAAGCATTTTTATCCACGCCATACAGGGAATGCTCGATGCAGTCCCATTTCAGGTCGTAGGCATTCACGTCCCGTTTCATCATGGCGGCTAACAGTCGGCGGGTGCGGACAATTTCAATCATCATCCCCACGGGAAACGCCCCGGAACCAATGGCCGGATCCAGCACTCTAACCTGCTTTAGTAAGTCATCTAGTGCCTGTTTGTGCTGGCGAATGGAAAACGGCATTTTATGCTGATAAGCATCTGTTTCTGAGCCTTTTTCAGCAATACGGCGTTCATGCTCAATGGCACTTTCACCCGCTTGCACTAAAACAGCTAAATCACTTCGGGGGATGCGCTCCTCGTAAACCCGCATCGTTAAAGAGGCCTGTTTCGCTTTAGGCAGTTCAAACAGGGCTGTCTGTTTGGGCTGCGTGTCGTTAATCGGACGCTCAACGGTGTTAATGGCCATATCCAGATAATTGATCAGGCTTTGCTGGCTCATGTAATGCACTACGGGTTTGGGCGTGTAAAATGCGCCGGATTTGCCCCGCTCTTCTTCACTCATCAGTCGTTCAAAAACGTTCCCCAACATTTCCGGGTCAACCGCCACTTCCTTGTCCAGGGGTTCATCTTCCCGCACTGTAAAGTTATACAGGTCAAACACATCAAAAATCGCCTTGAAGATGGCGTTATCCAGCAAGATATCGGTAGCATCCCACGCATAGCCTTTGAACGGTTCAAACAGTCCGCCATTCAAAAACGGAATCTTGCAGTTCAAGGCCGGGAAAAAATGATCCTGTGTCTGGCGTTCGGTGGCCAAGGCATCGTAAAACAGGTGCTCCAGCACATCGTTAAAAAAGTTTCGGTTGGGCTTGACGTTTTCTGTGTCAAACAATTCTTTCAAGTAGTTTTTGGAACCCGTACCCCATGCGGCTCCCTTGGCCACACCCAACCAGCCCTTTTTCTGCAAGAAATAGAGAAACACCAACTGCCCCAGCAGGCGTTTGGCAAAGTCCTCGGTTTTAATGCCCTTGCCTGTAAATTCGCCCTTGGTAGTGGCATCTTTCTCAAGATGCTTATCCAGTGCCTCTTTCAGGCGCAGATACAGCTTCTTGTATTCCTCGAAAAACTCCTTGGTCACTTTCTCAATGTTGAAAGCAGCTTCAATCTCTTTCAACGTGATGGCAGTCGGGGTTTCCAGTATCGGCAATAGCTGTTGTCGGGCAGTGTGGGTTTTCTCGCCCTTCCCTACCAGAAACGAAAACCGCCGGGCAGGGGTCAGGGTCTTTTCTACCTTCTGCTTTTCGGCATCCAGCTCATAATCCATCCGTACCAGAGAAAAACGCCAGTCCTCGCCGTCATCGGCATAAAACGCCACAAGTGCAGCATCCTTCAACTGGCCGCCCCGGCTGCCGTTCAGGTAACGGGCAACAAAGTTCCGTTGCAGGGTACGGGCATTTTCCAGTGTGCGCTGACTGGACAATTTCACGGCCAGCACATCCAGCGTATAGCTTTCTGGGTCTTCGTATTTTGCCAGACGCTTGTAAGCCGTCACACTCCCCTGAAACGAATCTGGAATCAGGGTTTTGACAGGTTCGTTTAGCATCTCTGCTTGCGGGCAAAGGTTTTGAACCAACTGGCGAAAGCTGGCCTCATCATAAGCCTGTGTCAGGGCATTATTAACAAGACGAATGGCCTCTTCACGCTTCAACTTCATAGGGTGTCGTCCTCCTGCACGCTCCCGCCCTCAGCCGTCAAATACTCAGACAGGATGACTTCCCGCTGCTCACGCTGCGGTGACGATGACGTGTGCCGTTCTTCGATATCATGTTCTGTAAGATGCTGGCGCAAGGTATGCAAGACCGGAAGCGGATTCAGGTTTTTCTCTAATGCCTGTTTCAACTTCTTACTGGCATTTTTCGAGATTCCGCCCCGCTCAAACGCCTTCAGGCATTGGCGGATAAAGGTTTCGTCCTCATCGGTGTAACCATCAAACTTGATACAGGCTTTAAGCACCTTGATGATAAACGCCTCGTTGGATGCACCTCGACTACTGCCAGAGTGCATATCCACCCGATCCGGGGTGGTTAATTCTTGCAGAAAGTCTTTATTCTTTTGTAGCAGGAGGAAATAGTCCGTGGGGATTTTCTCGCCCAGTGTCTCCGGCTTGCATTCAAACAACTGGGCGGCTTGCAGAAACGTCAGCTCCTGCGACAAGTCAGGCTTGCTGATGACAAACTTTTTCAGCCTTCCCTGCCTGAAAAACGTCAGTAACTGCTCAGGGCAATGCCGTGACTGTTTGGCGGTTCTGGCTTTGCGCGGCAAGGATTTCAGGCTGACAAACAGCTTGGGGTTCTGATCCCGAAGCGTGCGAATTTCCTTGAGATAGTACAGCTCCGACAGTTCGCCGCTGTCTTCATCTTCAAACGTCACCTTGTCATTCACCTTGTCGTAAAAGCGTTCCCCGAAAAGCTCATGGGTGGAGATTTCTTCGTCATCACTCAGGTAGCGGGCATCTTCTCCCAGAATATTGTGGAAAGCCTGGAGCTTGGCCTTGATGTTATCTTCCAGCCCTAGATGTTCATCGGATTGTGCCGTGGGGAAGATATTAAACACATAGATGCGATCGTGTTGCGTCCCGATACGATTAACACGCCCTACCCGCTGTAAAACACGGGTCGGATTCCAGGGTAAATCATAATTGATGATGACATTTGAGCGGTGCAGGTTGATACCTTCTGCCAGAACATCGGTTGTAAGCAAGATATTGATAGTGTCTTTGGGGTTGGCATGTTTTGGCTGATAATTCGCCTCGATTTCAGCCCTTAAAAACGGCTTTTCGTGCTGTTTATCCCCAATTTTCCCGCCGCTACTGGAGAATGACAGCACCACATCCGGGAAGTGCTGGTTCAGGTGTTCCTGAAGATAGGTCACGGTTTCCTTGGATTCACTAAAAACCAGCACTTTTTTTCTGGCCAGAAGTGGGTTGTTTTTGAGTTCATGTGTAAAGGCTTCCAGCTTGGAATCGGTATCTACCTGCGTCCACAGTTTTTGGATTCGCTCCAGCAATTCCAGATCAAAAGCCAGTTTGGCCTTGTAGTCATCAGCAAAGTCGGTTGCGGCATATTTCCGTGCTTTGCCTTCGTCTACCATTTTCAGTAATTCTGCTTCATCGTCGGCATCCAGCAGATCAAACACGTTTTTCTTGTTGCTGATCCAGACAGTACCCGTTTCCACCATTCCAATAAACTTCTGATAAGACAGAATGAAACGTTCCAGCGATTTTCTGAAGGCATAAAAACTGCTTTCCAGCCGCTTGACCAGAATGCCTTTCATAAAGCCCCCAACGTTGCGTTGGGATTGCTGATCAAACTCGCTAACAGGTTTTTTCAGGAAAATCAGGGGGGTATATCGGGCATAAGTAAACAGTTTGAGCCATTCAACCGTTTGCGTAAATATCCGTTCGGTCTTGGGATCAAAGCTGTAAACAATCCTTTGCGGATCGGCCATGTCCGGGAATCTCAATTCCTGCTTGGTGATATCATCCGTGAAGTAGCGTTTGATTTCCGAACGGGTACGCCTGACCATCACATGTTTGAGCACTTTGTCCCGAACCTGCTCTGCTGTTGCCTTAACCATATCCAGATATTCAGGCGTTCCTTTTTCCAGCTTGTCCAGCTTCTTTTGCTGCTCGTTAAAAAACTTCTCCAGATTCGGAACACCGGGAATCAGGCTGTTCTTTTCGTTCTGAAACAGTTTGAGCTGTGTCTTGATATCTGCCAGCTTGTTATTCAATGGCGTGGCGGACACCAGAATTACTTTCTTGTTTTTGCATATTTTATGCAGGGCTTCATAACCTTGGGTCATTTCATTACGGAAGCGATGCGCCTCGTCAATAATCACATACTGATACTTGTCCGCTCCTTTTTCAAGAATAGCGTCCAGTTTTCCTAGAGATACGACATCAAAGCCGGGGACATAAAACAAGTGGAGCGCCTCGCTCCAGTAATCCGTCATTACAGGGGGGCAGATAATCAGCTTTCGACCATGAGGGAGTTTTTGCATCAGCAATGCTGTTATGAATGTTTTGCCCAAACCCACAACATCCGATAGAAAAACACCATTATAGGCATCCAGTATCTTTTTTGCGGAAATAACGGCCTGCTTTTGATAGGCCAGCTCCATAAACCCATCAGGCAAGATTAGATCGGGGTCTTCTTCCTGGTTTATATCTTCTTTGAAATACTCATAGAGAAATTTCATATAAATCTGGTAAGGGGTTATCCGATCGTTCAGCCACGTCTTGTTCTGAACCGTATCAATGTAGTCTTCGCTGACATCAACAGCTTCCGCCCAAAGCTCCTCGAATCTCTGGCAGGCAAACTCGACATCCGCCCGGTCTTTTAATTCGACATTAAATTCACGTTGTGCGATCAGGCCGTTCTCTGAAAAATTACTGGAACCTGTAATAACACGCCCAAAGTCTCGATCATCCTCGTGAAAGCGGGTGATATAAACTTTTGCATGGATGTTTTTGCTGGGATGTGCTTTTAGCTGCATCTTTCCTGAACGGAGAAACTCAATAAATTTCTTGGAGGCGATTTCAACCTCAATCGAATCTTCCCCTTGATCCATTTCATCCTGAATGCTTTTTGAATAGCCCTTTTTGCACTCTTGATGACTGACAATGCAGTCTTGCTGGTGAGTTTTGTATTCCTGATATAGCTCGATGGTTTTCCTGTCGGTGCTTAAACCTATCAGAATACGAATGGCCTCGACTGATTCCAGATCAGCATAAAGGCGATAAAACCCGCTGGTTCGGAAATAACCCACCAAAACATCAAAGAATTGCGCACCTTTGAGGGTTGAAATAAAACGCTGATACAGGGAGTCTGTATCGGTGTTGGTAAAAAACTTCAGGTCTGATTTTTGTGAGGCAATTTTATTCATTGGATAGCCTAGAAAGACTCCTGAGCCTTTATGATGACAGCCTTAACAGTATATCTCGAATCCGTTTCAGCCCAGCCGATTCTGGAGCTTGTCCATCGCGTTCATCACATGATCTTGGCTCAAATGTGCGTACCTTAAGACCATTGAATAGGACTTGTGGCCCGAAATCTTCTGAACCGTGGGCAAATCAACGCCAGCCTGGACGAGATGACTCACGGCCGTGTGTCTGAGGGTATGCCGCACGATGACCGCCGGATCAAGGCCACAGGAAATCACGAGCTTACGGAAGGGTTTTTCAATGCCGCGGAAGTGGCCCTCTCCAGTCGAGATTTTCCCCATCGCAGGAAAGAGCCAGCCGTTTTCACCTTGATTTTCAATCATTTTAGCCAGATGATCCGCGACGCGCTGGGTGATAGGTTGCTCGCGTGCGCCGGCCTTGGCTTGGGGGATGAAAATAATTCGGCGGCTCAAATCGATGTTTTCCAGTCGGATACTGAGAATTTCATTCTTGCGCATTCCGCAATCGAGGCCCATGAGTACAAACGGGTAGATGTAGGGATGGTCAAACCCCTTGGCATTCTCCAGCAAGGTTCTGGACTCCTCTTCAGACAGAAACACAATGCGAGCGTTATTTTCTCTGGACTTACGAATTTTTGGCTTGTTTTGTATCCAGCCCCACTCAATCGCGCAGGTCATGAAGTGACTCATCAAAGCCAGCAATCGATTGATGGAGGCCACTGACAAGCCTTTTTCTTTGCCAAAGTGCTTGAGACGTTCGATTTCAAAGGCTGATAGTTTATTCAAGCCAAGCCCCTTGAAGCATGGGAGGAGGTAATCGCGGTATTGCTGACGTTTCTTATACGCCGTCGTGATGCCCGATTGCTCAACGTGGGTGAGATATTGCTCAAAGGCGACTTCAAAGAGCAAGGGCTGGGCTTTTTTCTCTTCGGGATTCAGCTTACCTTGGCGGGCATCGGTTTTCAGGCGTTCGATGAGGGCTTCGGCATGGCGGCGGGTGATGCCATCGGCTTCACGACCGACGCAGCGATGCAGACGCTTGTTCTGAATCGAGATGCAAATTTCGAAGCGGCCTTCGCCACGGTCGTTTTTCTCGTAAATGATGCCGTGTTCGACGATGCGCTTGTTTGGCGGCAAGACTTTCATCGCGGCGGCGTTCAGTTTGGTGAATTTACGGGACATGGCGGGATGCTCCTTCAAGCGCTAAAAGGGTTTCATACAATCTCTTTTGTTCTGTCTTTATTCTGTCGTGCCTCGACCACGGGAAACACTGTCCTCGTGTCCAGTTGTTGCAATCGAGATGGAAAGCCTTGCTTGGCTTGCACTTCAAACGCAACTAATTTCTGCTTAAGCTCCTGTCTGTGTGTTTCTTGTGCATTTTCAGACAAAATGTTCTTAAAAGTTAAGCAGTGTAAAGAATATAGTTTACAAAGCTCCAAAAGATGCTACGCTATACTCACAAGCTTGTAAAGTATCCCCTTTATTCGTTATTTATTGGTGACCTCTATGACCCCGATTCCTTCAGAACCCTTTGGTGATTACGTTCGCAACAAGCGGATGGAGAAGGGAGTTACTCTTCGCAAACTAGCCGATATGCTAGGGGTGTCTGCGACATTTCTCTCAAAAGTGGAGCGAAACGAGCTAACGCCACCTTCTTTGGAGAACATCCAGAAACTGGCAAAGCTTTTGGATGTGCCTGAAAACATCCTGTTAAGCTTGGCAGGCAAGATTGAAAATGAGATGAAAGAAGCCGTTCTGGATTTGTTGCATGACAAGCCCAATTTAACGCCTGCTTTTTTTAGAAAAGCCCGGCAATTGAGTCATGATCAGCTTGAGCAGATGATTAAAGACATCCCGGATGTTTAAGTTTTATCCGTTCGAGGCAATTGATTGGAGCAAAGCAGATATGAACGTCGAATATACACTCAAGATTCCATTTATCCACGATTCAAAACTTCATAGAGCCGTTGAAGGCTTGTTGGTAGACCACTACAAATCAGACATCAGGGAGATTGAGCCACCGATTGACCTGGAAGCTATCGTTTCAGAGTCGATGGTTTATGAATTGGAGTTTGATACAGTTGAATCTGAGCTTGGGGCAGGTGTTCTGGCATACATTGATTTTGAGCTAGAAACCATTCGCATTGATGAAAGCCTGAAGCCAAATCCGAGCAATACTTTTTACAGAAACTGGGGGCGCTATCGCTTCACGCTGGCGCACGAACTAGGTAGTGTCGACATATAATTATTTCAAGATAATAAAAATACTGGCCAGATACACAAATGCCATGAAAGTGACGTCCAGTTTGTCGTAGCGGG
>JAYKJM010000015.1:0-4262 GCA_035285385.1 Vampirovibrionales bacterium | reverse complement strand
TCAGCCTGCTAGGCTTTGGACAACAGCAGATAGAGCAGCAACAGCGGCGCCCCAAACAACGTAATCCAAACCCAAACAACAGGCTCGTTTTTGGGCACAAAGGCCGGCGGCTGGTTGGCTGCCATCTGTTCTTCAGAAGCGGGGGCGATTGCCTCAACAGCATGATCCATAGGGTCAATACTCACTCTTTTGGGTTAATGATGATCATCTGACAACAGGGATATGTAGACGGAGCTTAAAATGGCAAAAATGTAGGCTTGAATTAAGGCCACAAACAATTCCAAGCAAATGACCGCCGCAGGCAGAACGTAAGGCGTAATGCTCATGGCCACCATCGCCAAAATTTCACCCACTAAAATGTTAAAAAAGAGTCGGATCATCAGCGAGCCGGGGCGGGTGAAATCTTCAACAATATTGAGCGGCAAAAACAGCGGATTGGGCTGCAAATAGTGCAGAAAGTAGCGAAACCCTTTTTTGTAAATGCCCAAACCAAAATACATCAGCAAAGTCATCACGGCCATGGCCGCCGTGGTGTTGATGTCGGCCGTGGCCGCCACCAGCTCGCCATGGGGCAGGGCAATTAACTTCAAGGGCAGCTGTCCCATCAGGTTGGCCACCAAAATGAACAAAAACAAGGCACCAATGTAAAAGAGAAAGCCGTCGCCGCGCTTGCCTGCTGTGGCAAAGGTAATGCTGCGGCAAAAATCATAAACGCCTTCCGCCACTACTTGCGCCGACGTGGGTAACACCGCCAGCCGACGGGTGAGCGCATAGGCCGCACCCAAAATAATGCCCATGGCAGCCCACGCCATAATCAAGGTGCTAAAGTGCACGGTGGTGCCAAACAGTTCAAGTGTCCAGAAGTGTCCCATAATGACTCAGTCGTGACGTTAAAAAACAGACAACGTTTTTGTGAGGCTGAAAAGCCAGTGTTACTTTTGCAAGCAATGACTAGCCACTTTATTGTGCGCAAAAGAAACCTGAGATGCAAGATTAAGGCACCGCGCTTAACGCTGCCAACTGCTGCGATAAATGGGCGGTTTGTGCGGAAAGCTCGATGAGCTGCTCGCGTTTTGCGGCAATAACCTCTTCGGTGGCTTTGCTCATAAAGCCGGCATTGTGGAGCAGTTTCTCAAGCTGATTATAGTCCGATTGCAATTTCTCCAGTTGCTTTGACAACCGCGTGCGCTCTTGTCCTAGATCAATCAGCTCGGCAAGCGGCAGGAAAATCTGGCACTGACCCACCACGCTAACGGCCGCTTGAGAAGGCTTTTTAGAAAGCTGCGCCTGAATTGAGAGGTCACTCATTTTGATAAACCGGTGCAAGAGTGGCAGATTGGCTTCAAGTGCCTCGCGCTGATGGAGGTCAGGGGCATCAATGATGATTGAAACCGCGCTGCTGTGAGGAACTTTGTATGATTGTCGCAAATTGCGAAGGGCGCGAACCGTCTCAAGCACAAAATCAATCCCGGCTGGATCCACCAATGGCGCGCTCATCTGTTGAGCGTTGGGGAATTTGGCCATCGAGATTGAAGGGTAAGCCGGCTTGTCGCCTTGAAGCTCAAGCCAAAGGCTCTCGCTGATAAATGGCATCACCGGATGCAGCAATCGAAGCGCTCCATCAAGCACGGTGAAGAGCACCCGACGGGTCATTGCTTCGGTGGTTGGATCTTTCAGCTGCGCCTTGGCCATTTCGACATACCAATCGCAAAAATCATCCCAAACGAAGCGCTGGGCATCAATGGCGTACTCTCCAAATCGAAACGCTTCAAGATTATCCTGGGCGGCCTCGGCGGCCTTGCGATATTTTGCCAAAATCCACTGATCCATGGGGGTCAGTGTGTCAAATGACAAGCTGGGTGCCATGTCGCCTTGAGAAAGGTTCATCATGACAAACCGTGCGGCATTCCAGAGTTTATTGGCAAACAACTTGCCTTGCTCCAGCTTGTCGGGTGCCAGTTTAATGTCTTGCCCCCCATATGTCACCAGGCTGGTCAGCCCAAAACGGAACCCGTCACAGCCGTATTGATCAATGGCTAACACGGGGTCAACCGTATTGCCTTTTGATTTACTCATTTTCTGGCCTTTTTCATCGCGAATCAGGCCATGAATATAAACCGTATGAAATGGGGATTTCCCGGTTAGAGCCAGACCCATCATCGTCATACGCGCCACCCAGAAAAAGATTATATCAAAGCCAGTGACCAGGACACTCGTTGGGTAGTACTTTTTAAAGTCTTCTGAGTTCTCGTTTGGCCAACCCATGGTAGAAAATGGCCATAATCCCGATGAAAACCATGTGTCCAGAACATCTGGGTCTTGAACAAGCTCGGTTGAACCTGTTTTTGGGCATTTTTCAGGTTTTTCCAAAGCTACAATTGGAAATTCACGCTTTTCGTCGTCTATGGCATACCAAGCCGGAATCGCATGCCCCCACCAGAGTTGACGCGATACACACCAGGGCTGAATATTCTCGAGCCAGCGGGTGTAATCGGCCTCCCAACGCTCAGGAATAAATTTCAGCTCACCAGCCTGAAGGGATTTCAGCGCGCGCTCAGCCAAAGGCTTGGTTTTGACAAACCACTGCTTGGAGAGCAAGGGCTCTATCACACTGCCGTGGCGCTGGGAGTAGCCAACACGATGCGTATGGGCTTCCTTTTGAACCAGAAGCCCAGATGCCTCAAGCAACGCTTCACACTGTTTGCGCGCTTGAAAACGTTCGACCCCGCGAAGGTCACTGGGCACTCTGGCATGGTCCGCCAGATGGCCCTTGAGATCCAGTATAATTGGGGCGGGCAGGCCGTGACGACGACCCACTTCAAAATCGTTTTTGTCGTGGGCAGGGGTAATTTTCAGCGCCCCGGTTCCAAATGCAATGTCGACGTACTCATCGCCAATCACAGGGATAGTGTCGCAGGTCAAGGGCAAGCGAACCCTACGGCCAATCCAGTGGTTGAGGCGCTCGTCTTTTGGATTGACAGCAACGGCAACGTCTCCAAAAAGAGTTTCGGGTCGTGTCGTGGCAACAATCAGCGCCTCGTCAGGGTTATCATCGGCCACGTAGCGAATGTGATACAGAAATCCAGCTTCTTCGCGGTATTCAACTTCAATGTCTGAGATTGCCGAGGCGCTTTTGGGGCACCAGTTTACAATATAATCCCCGCGTTCAATCAGGCCACGCTCATAAAGTGTCACAAAGGCTTGCCGAACCGATTGAACCCTTGACTCATCCAACGTAAAGGCTTCCCGCGTCCAGTCTGGGGATACTCCAAGCCGTCGTAGTTGACCCAGAATAGATTTTTTTGACTGGGCTGCAAACGCGTGGACTTTTTCCAGAAACGCCTGGCGTCCCAAATCATCTCGCGTTTTCCCTTCGGCTTGCAATTGACGCTCGACAACGGTTTGCGTGGCAATTCCTGCGTGATCTGTACCCGGAATCCACACGGTGGGCGTCCCCTGCATCCGATGCCATCGAATGAGAATGTCTTGCAAGGTGTTATCGAGCGCGTGACCCATATGCAGCACGCCGGTAACGTTGGGTGGCGGTATGACCAAGCTGAACGCTTTGTCTGGGCTTTGCGTGTTGTTTTGAAAGTGCTCAGACGCCATGGGCACTTCGTTTGCGCTTTGAGCGCGCAATGTTTGAACCACATCGGGGGAAAAAAGCTTCTGCGATTCCCATCGTGCGTATAAATCAGCTTCAATGGTTTTTGGATCGTAGGCGGTTGATGTTGAGGCAAGGGATGAAGGAGAGGTAGACATAGCGGCTAGTGTAATCAAAAATAGACCAATAAAGTAAGCTGTCCGTAAGGTCTCATTTTTTAGTTTGTGCGCTTGAAGACACAATAGCCTGTGATGCATACTCCGATTGCTGATATGACGCTCGATATGCGCACGACCAAGTGCCCGCTCAATTTTGTCAAAACACGGCTGGCACTCGAGAAGCTCCAGCCGGGGCAAATTTTAGCGGTTCAGGTGGATGCGACAGGAGATTCTGCAAAAACCCTGGCGCAAAGTGTCAGTCAAGATGGCCATATGATGATTGCGACCACCTATGATCCACAAAACCCCACCCTTCAAACGTTCTGGATTCAAAAAAGTCAGAGTCAAACACCGTGATGTGCTCAAAAAGCGTTTTTTTAATCTCTAGAAAGTGTTTACGTAATGTCTGCTGCCAAAATCTCGAGAGTGCTCATTGCCAACCGTGGTGAAATTGCGGTTCGCATCGCCCGAAGTTGTCAGCAGATGGGTCTTGAGGCGGT
>JAYKJM010000014.1:0-13426 GCA_035285385.1 Vampirovibrionales bacterium | reverse complement strand
TATGCTCCAAAACAGTCACGCACGCCCCTACGCCAAAGCCCTCATGGCCGAAGCCCAAAACACCGCTCAAGACCTCAGCCGCTTGGCTAACGATTTGGCCGCCCTCTCCCAGTGGTACACCCACTCTGAAGAAGCCGCCACCTACTTTGAGCACCCGGCTCTAGGCGTGGCGCAAAAAGCTCAGCTTGTCACCCAGTACCTGGCGCCATCCGTTCAGCCGCTGGCAGCCAAGCTGTTGCTCATTTTGCTGGAAAACGGTCGTCTTCGCTTGCTGCCTGCCGTCTCTGAAGCGTTTCAGGCTTTGGTCAACGCGCAGGCAGGCATCGTTGAGGGGCAGCTCATCACCGCCCAAGCCCTGGATGCCGCAACGCAAAAAAATCTCGCCGAGCTCTTGCGTCAAAAGCTCTCCGCTACTGACGTGCGCCTCAGCAACGTGATTGATCCGGCCGTCTTGGGTGGCGCGAAAATCGTCCTCGGCGATCGCGTGATTGACGCCACCCTCAGCCATCGATTGGGTCAGCTCGAAGCCGCATTAGTCAGCGCAGGGTAACCATCATGAGCCCCATCACCACAGATTTGCCCATTCCCCAAATTGTGGAAGCCTACCCCCAAACCCTCATGGTGTTTGAGCGCTACGGCCTCAAAAACCTCAACGATTACAAGGCCATTCAGTTTGAAACCCTGCTGGCTACAGCCAAGGTTCAACAATGGGACATCACCCAGTTGCTCAACGATTTAAACGCCGTGGCTGCTGACAGTATGGCGGCAGAGACCTCCTCCTCTGCGACGTCATAATGAATGCCTTATTGTGTCAACATGCCCCACCCGATGGCACGCTGTTGAACGTGGCCATTATTTTGGTCAACTACAAACAACCGGCCAAAACCCTGCAATGTCTGGATTCTCTGAAAACCCTGCAAGGTCTAAGCGCTCAAGCTGCCCCAGCCATTATCGTGGTCGACAACGCCTCAGGCGACAACTCCATCTCGTTATTCAATGCCGCGCAGTTAAACCCACAGGGCTTGCCATTTCAGCTGTTGCAAAATCACGAGAATCTTGGCTTTAGCGGCGGGGTCAATACAGGGCTTCAGGTGGTTCTTAAAAATCCTGATATTCATTATGTTTGGCTGTTAAATAATGACACGACCGTTGCGCCTGACACCTTGGCGGTGCTGCTCAACGAATCGTGTCGAACAGGCGGCATTGTGGGCTCGCAACTACGCTATCCAGAGGGTCGTTTTCAGCAGGCAGGCATGGTAATCAATCTCTGGCGAGCCGCCGCAAAAGGCCTTCCTGAGCCCAGCCGCGTTGCCCCCTACCCTGTAGATGCCATCTCGGGTGCCAGTATGCTGATTCCAGTGACGGTGCTCAAAAAAATCGGCTTGCTGGATGCGCATTATTTTCTGTATTTTGAAGATATTGCCTATTGCCTCAAAGCGCGCCGAGCAGGATTTCAGGTGACGCTGGCCCCCGCCTCCATTGTGTTTCATGTGGAAAGTGCCAGTACTGGTAAGGGTAGTTTGCTGGCCAGTTACTATAGCTGGCGCAATCGGTTATTGCTCGTGGAACAATTTGGTTCTCCGCTTCAAAAAATTACGAGCCTCCTTTATACTCAATTCCGATTGTTTAGAAGTCGCCTCAAAGCATGGCTCCCCGGTGGCTTCTCAAAAAGTCGTTTTTTGACGGTTCATCAGCTGGCCGTGTCAGATTATCGGGCGCGCGTTAGCGGCCCCTGTCCTCATGTATTGACCTTATGAGACTCAAAGCACTGATATTGGCCGGTGGTACCGGAACGCGGCTTCGACCTTTGACATACGCCATTCCCAAACAGCTGGTGCCGGTGGCCAATTTGCCCATTCTGCATCATGTCTTAAACCTGATTGCAGCCGCTGGCATTGATGAGATTGGTGTCATCACCAATCCGGAAACGTCGGCTCAAATCGAGACCTCCGTCGCCTCATGGCAGCAAGGCTTACCGGCTCAAAAGGTTGCTTGTACGTTTATCTCTCAGCCTGCGCCGTTAGGGCTGGCACACGCCGTGGCGACGGCAAAGGATTTTATTGCAAACTCGCCTTTTGTCATGATTTTGGGTGATAACCTGATTAACGTCTCGTTGGCCAGCTTAATTGACCCCTTTCTGGCACAGCCTGAGCAGCAGGCCTCCTTGTTGCTCAAAGCAGTCGAGGCACCAGAGCGCTTTGGGGTTGCGGTACTAAATGACAACGCCCAAGTGATTCGCTTGATTGAGAAACCAAAAGTGGCGCCAAGTAATTTGGCCTTGGTGGGGATTTATCTTTTTCGAGCCAGCATTTTTCAGGCCATTGAGCATCTTCAACCCAGTGCTCGCGGAGAACTTGAAATTACGGATGCCATTCAAGGCTTGATTGATGCCAATCACCTTGTCCGCGCGCAATGCCATGACGGCTGGTGGCTGGATACGGGCAAAAAAGATGACCTGCTGGCCGCCAATCGCATTGTTTTAGAAGAGTTGCCCCCAGCTTCTGCGTTTTATGCAGATAGCGTCACCCTAGATGAGACGACCCTCAATGCTTCAGTGCAGATTGGAGAGGGATCGAGCCTGAAAAATTGCCATATTAGCGGCCCTGTTGTCATTGGACAACACTGCTCTTTAAGCAACGTATCCCTAGGCCCCTACACCAGTATTGGAGATAATGCCACGCTGGAGTCCTGTCATATTGAAGAGAGTGTGCTGTTGCCGGGTATCACCATTGCGCATTGGCCGGTGGCGATTAGAAACAGCCTGATGGGTCATCATGTTCAGTTAATCGGGCAAAACGGGCTTCAGGTGCAGGGTCAGCACTCCCTCTGTCTGGCAGATGATTCTATTTTACGCTGGGAGCAAGCCCTTTAGATAGGTGCTTGCTGAAATCTTGCGCTGTCGATTCGAAACTGGGTGTTTCTGCTTTATAATGAAGCCTATGAGCTTTGTGATGCATTCAAATCGTCTGGATACGATGCCGCAGCATTGGCTGGGATGTTCCAGTTCGGCGCTATTTGCCCGTTGGGTGGTAGTTGGGCTTCCTTATGATGGCACGACGTCAAATCGCCCAGGGACTCGCTTTGGCCCTCAGGCAGCGCGTTTGGCTTCTTGGGGATTGGAAACCTATGACCCCCTTTTTGATCGAGATTTGGAGGATTACCCCGAGTGGCTCCATGATGGGGGGGATTTGAACTTGCCTAGTGGCAACCGTGATGCGTGCCTGGCGGTGATGAAAGCTGCTGCAACGTCCATTTTGGCAAACGGTCAACATTGGTTGGGTGTGGGGGGCGAGCATCTGGTAAGCTTACCTGTTATTGAAGCTTATCTTGAAAAATACCCAGATTTAGCTGTCTTACACTTTGATGCACATACGGATTTGCGAGACGATTATCTGGGTGAAAAGCTCAGTCATGCCACCGTTTTGCGTCGGGTTGAGGAACGCCTTCAGGGTGGTATGGCACATAGTTTGCGACAAATCGGCATCCGCTCTGGCCCTCGCGATGAATTTGAACTCATGCAAGCATCGGGCTCTCTTTTAAAGTCTGTTGATGAGTTGGCTCAAGTTCGCTCGGCCTGGGGACAACGACCCGTGTTTATTACGTTAGATCTCGACGTGCTTGACCCCTCGATTTTACCCGGCACGGGAACTCCTGAACCTGGCGGGCTGACATTTCGTGAGCTCTCCGACTGGCTGCTTGCCATTGATCGTTTGAATTTTAATATTGTGGGTGCTGATGCGGTTGAGCTCTCCCCGGATTATGACCCCTCAGGGGTCTCAAGTGCCGTGGCAGCAAAAGTCATTCGACAATTGATGATAATGACCCTGCCCCACTAGGGTTTGCTGAGGCGATCAAAAAGTTTGACACCGCTTGCGCTCTGGCTAGGCAAAATTACCACCAGCGATTTTATTTCATACTACTATGTGCTCAGTTGAGGATTTTATAATGCCCCCCGTTGCCCCTTCTTCCTCCATTCTGGATACCCTGAGTGCTATTGAGGCACGTCGCTCGGTCAAGCACTATGAGCCAGACTTTGTCATGCCCGCTGAACATGTCGCCCTGCTCAAGCACGCTGCCATGTTGTCACCCACCTCGTTTAATATGCAAAACTGGCGATTTGTATGGGTGGATGATGCCGATTTGCGCCAGCAGCTTAAAGCCGCGGCCTGGGGGCAATCGCAAGTTACTGATGCCTCTTTGCTGGTGATTTTATGCGCTGATCTCAAAGCCTTTGAAAAATCACCAGAGCGGTACTGGCGTGAGGCACCAGAAGCGGTTCAAAACCAAATTGTCCCAATGATTGTTAAAACCTATCAGGGGCGTGAACAGCTTCAGCGCGATGAAGCCATGCGATCTATTGCGATAGCCTCACAAACGTTGATGCTCGCCAGCAAGGCACTTGGCTATGACAGCTGCCCGATGGTGGGATTTGACCCTCTCAAGGTGGCTCAACTCATTGCCTTGCCCGCGGATCACGTGGTTGGGCTGATGCTGACCATTGGCAAAGCAAAAGTACCTGCGCAGCCTCGAAGCGGACAACTGGCTGAATCGGAGGTCTGGATTCACAATCGATTTTAAATCGATGGCACCGCAATTCGTGGAATCCACATGGGGTTGGCCTGCCAATACTCAATAAACGAGGCTTCAATGCCAACCGGCATCACGTGAATCCCTTGAACCAAGGCGGCGGCGTCTTGCATCCATTGGCCGCAGCGCTCAAAACTAATGCGCATCGCCGTTTTTGGGTCGCCTGTTTGCTCGAGTGCTTCAATCCAGTCGGCAGGAATATGAATTCCTGGCACGGTTTGATTAAACCGGCGGGCGGCGTCGGCAGACTTTGGTGGGACGATGCCAAGCAAAACCGGTGGCGGAGTGACACCGACTGTTTTCGCCGCAAGATTCAAAACATCAAGCCCTTTTAGTAGGGTGATTCTGTCATAAACGGGCTGGGTCTGAAAAAAACTCACGCCACGTTCCAGCTTTTGCCGGAGGCGCTGCTGTTGAGCCGCCCCATGAAGACGCGCCAGATTCAACGCGGAGCCGACACAAAAATCGGTTCCCCCTGCTTTCAGTGGCGCCTGCTGGGCATCTTGTGCGGTGTTTAAACGTTGCAACAAATCGAGCAGTCGAATGGCTTCCAGATGAAAGACCTGATTGGCCATGGGGGCCTGATCGCCAACCTGCACCGGATCGCCAGTTAATGCCAGCACATTGCGCAAACCCATCGCCCAGCCCCCCAACAAATCAGATTGCAGGGCAATGAGGTTTCGATCGCGACACGTGAGCTGCCAGACGCTTTCCACGCCCACCTGTTGTTGAATCATGATGGAGGCCACCATTGAGCTGAGCTTGAGCATGGCTCTTTGGCAGTCTGGAATATTAATAGCATCTACGACCGGTTTGAGCGCTTGAGCTCTTGAAAGCAGGGTGTTGACGTCACTGCCTCTGGGCGGCGAAAGCTCAACGGTGACCACAAAGTCACCCTGCGCAAGTTTTCGAGACAGTAAGCCTAAAGTTGACAAAAGATTATCCTCAAATGCGCACTCACAATGTCGCCAATAAAACTACTTTTAGTGTATGCATGGCAAAGCCCTGGTGCAAAGAGGAATAAAAAAATCAGCATCCGTTTGTGAGCTGTATTGTTATGCCCCTGTTATTTTTCGAGACGTTTTGCGTGCAGTGCGGTTTCCATCAGGCGACGCATTTCAGGGGTCATGTGGGCAGAGTCAAAAATCCCCACCCCAAAAGCCCCCGCTCGGCGAGCTGCTGTGATTTGCTCCATCAAGCGCTTAGCATCCATGCCGTTATAAGGTGAAAAGACGCCCGTAATCACGGATTTTCCACTGCCAAGGGTTTTTTCAAGCACATTGTAGGTGCTCTCTGTCACAATGCGTACATCACTGGTGAGAGTTAAGGGAACCACCCAATCGACCCAGCCTTCATTGGCCCAAGTCGCCCAATCTTGGTGCTTTTGCCGCCAGGCCTCCTTCCAGTCTGGGAAGATGCAAACAGAGAGAATGGCTTTGCTTTGGTGCTGGTTTAATAATAGCCGCACACTTTGGACAAAACTGGACACCTGCCGCGCTTTAAACGCGCTAAAGTGCTCCCAGCTGACGGCATTATTGGGAGACAAGGTCACCGGATCGAGGCCATTTTCGCCGATAAATTGCCGCCGTGCTGCATCAGAATACCCCCAAGTGGTTTGTTGGTAGCTAAATTTCTCGGGTGCAAAACTTGAGGCGTAACGAATGTAATCCAGCTGAATGCCATCCAGTGGGTAGCGATTAATCATTTCTGCCACCAGCGTCAACATAAATTGACGCACTTCAGGGTTGGCGGCATCCATAAAGTAATGATCGGCTTCCACGGTGGATGACTGAGGGGATGCGGGAGCCTGCCCATTTTGCAACGCTGAAAACTGAACATTCGCCCATTTTGGGTACGTTTTGAGAATTGGGCCGCCGTTATCAATTTTACGGGAGCCCCCGTAGAAGGTTTCAATCCAGGCATGAACTTTCATGCCGCGTTTGTGGGCTTCGCCCAGCCAGATGGCCATTGGGTCAAATCCGTTAAATTTGGGATACTGATTCGGCGCTAAATTGTAGGCGCTAAACGTACGGGAGGGAAAAATCGTATAGCCGTGGAAAAATGTTTCCAGAAAGATGGTATTGATGCCCGCCTTCTGGAATTCATCCAAGGAGGTGATGATGGCCTCGGTGGTCAGCTCAACAGGACGATGCCAAACGGCAATGGGGGCGTCAAATGGCAAGGTTGGAAATTGCTTAAAGACCAAAGTATCGAGCTCTTTGAGGGCACTTATGGCCTGTTTGGCAACAACCGTGGCTTGATTATCTTTGACCAGGTTGTCAAATTGACTTAATAATAAATAACCGCGCTGACAGGCATCATTAAGTTGCTCGGCTGCTTTTAGATCCACATCGCTGATATAGCGATCGGGTGTTTTACCCGGAGGGACGCAATCGAGCTCTTGAAGCTGATTTTGAAGCTGGAGGCGATAGGTATCTACATCGATGGCGCTGGTCACAATTTTTTTGTCGAAGTTGACGGTTATTTTCGATCCCAAGACGGCATTTTCTGCCAGCCAACGTTGTGCTTTGCCGTGGCCACTCAGAATAAAATCGCCCTTGTTTTGTGGAATGGCCGAATCGGCGCCGCCGTGCTTGACGACCCGATTTTCAGCCACGGTGACTTCAAATCCGAAGCGATTGGTTCCTGTGGAGGGCTTGTCAAAATCGCGGCTGTAAAGCAGCAGTTGATTGGAACCACGTGCCCCAGGGAAACTGGAGCCTCTGGGATTATTTTTAGCATTCGGATTGATGGCATCGAGCATCATGGCGCTTTCACTGAAAAGATGTTCTTGTACTTCAAACATGGCGCCCGAGCTCAGTAAATCTAGTAATTCTTTTCGCCGATCTCCGGCGGCAGAAATCACAAGGCCATCGCTTGGGATGGCGTTGTTACCGCAGCCTGCAGGTGATGCCTTCAGACACTCCCAAACGTTTTTTACGTCAACCACACGATAGAGCGTTGGCGCGTTTGAGCGATTGTCGCTTGCAGCAAGGCGTCTGGCAATGACTTCTACACCAAAACCGTTGCTGCGCGTGGTGGCGCCAAAGGTTGGCTCATAAAGGACAATCATATTGTCGCCACGGTTGGTATTAAGGGCATCCAGCGCTATCGACCTGCCTTCTGGCAGCACGATGCGATAGAGGGTATCTGCCCATGCGTTGTGGCCTTGAGTGGCATTAAAAACCAGCCAAAGCATCAGAGCCGTCCACACCGCCTTGAATGAAAAAAGACGCGCTAACGAAGCAATTGGACGGCGAATCATACAAAATACTCCTATCAAAACCCTGTCAAGATTTTTAAATGTAAAAAATCTGAAATCCCATCATGCTGATGACTCTGGATTGACATCTGTTATACCCCAAAAAGCGTCATAAAGTATGAAAATCATCAAAAAAATAAGTCTGGCTGATTTTGCGTGAACATCACCACTTGTGCACAATAAAGACCTATGAACAACATCCGCGTGAATACAGTAGCCGCTCAAAAACGTGCACAACAGGCACTAGCGGATCGACAATTTTTTAAGCTCATTGCCGGCGGTAGCCTCACCCATCCCGATGTTGTGGCGGCTTTGGTTTCTATTTATGGCACTCTTTTTGGGGTGGCCTGTATCGACATTGCGCCAGATTGGCCTGTGGTTAGCCGGGTTGTTGATGCCTTGCAAGCCCTGGAAAAGCCCCCGCTGTTAATGCTGAGTCTGGATGTGGATGGTGATCCTCATTTTCGAAAAGCGATGCTGACGCCGAGCTCTTGCACCGCTTGTGGCGATTGTGTGCCCGTCTGCCCAACCCAGGCATTTACGCTCTCTCAAGAAGGTCTGGTTCTCTCTGAACCCTTATGCTATGGCTGTGGCCGTTGCTTGCCCATTTGTCCATCCGATGCCTTGCACGCCAAATCAACAAGCCAGCTGCCCGAGCTCTTGGTAAAATCGCTGAGCCATCCGCAGGTTGGCGCCATTGAGTTACACGTTAATCAACTTGCTTGTGACACGCTTGAACCTTTTTTAGAGCGCCTAAAGCCTTATCTGCTCAATAAATTGATTTCGTTATGCTTTCGCCCTGCCGGCGCCTCGGCGATTCTTTCTGAAGTCGAAGCCCTTCGGTTATTCGTCGACTGGTGCCAGGGGCAGAACGCTTTTGCCATGCTTCAGATTGACGGGGCGCCGATGTCTGGTTCGGGTGATCCTGCGGCCAGCTTGCCCGCCTTGGCCAATGCGCGTTTCTATCAAGCCTATCATGCTGTCCATTTATCGTCCTGGCGAGCGAGCCAATCTGTCTCTTCAGCCCTGCCTGTGACGATTTCTGGGGGTATCAACGCCACAACCGGCCGATATTTGAAAGCCGCGCAACATCAATTTATTGCAGGCGTGGGTGTGGGTACTGTTGCTCGCCAAGCGGTCTGGCCCTGGCTTGACGAGCTGGAGATGGCAAAATCAAAAGCAAGCCAGCTGGTTGCTCACATCCTCTCAGTGGATCTCAATACGTTTAAGCCATCCTGAACGGCTTTCTCAACCCACTCGGCTTTTAAATCGAGCTTGCAGCGGTTGTGTTCGCAAACTTTGGCGTAACAAGGGCGACAATCTAGGGGGTTGCTGACCGCTCTGAACCAGACTCCAGGCTGCCTGACTCCCCATTGATGCTCGTTGGTGGGGCCATACACCCCGACAATTGCTGCTACATTCATTGCGGATGCCACATGAAGGGGGCCCGAATCGAGGCTCAACAAAAAGGAAAGCTCGCCACACAAGGCAATCAGCTCACCAATTGAGGTTTTTCCGGCCAAATTAATGGCCGCCACGCCTGCTGATTTGGCCAAGGCCTCATTACTGTCCCAGTCCTCAGATAAGCCGCTCATCACGATATAAAAACCCGCACGATGTAACCTCCTAATGGCTGGAATCAGGGTTTTGGGGGGCACCGTTTTACCATGAGAGCCTGCTACGGCATGGACTCCCGCCAAGCGAGCCCCTGTTGGGACCCCGTGAGCTTTCAGCAGGGTTTGAATGCTGGCTTTGTCTTGCTCCAAAGGCCAAAGCTCTAAGTGCGTGTCGTGTTGAGATGGTGCTTTTGAGACAATTTGAGAGGTTTTTTTTTCTGACAAGAGCAGTGATAAATGCGAGGACACCATGGGTTGTTTCTCTTGTCGATGAGGATAAGTCGATACCTGGGTAAGCCCCACGCCCCATCGGCGATACCCCCACGGCCAGCGCTGTTTGTCATAGCCCCAGCGCTCTGCGACACCCGCAAGCTGAGCTAAAATTGCCCACGTAACAGATTTTCGAAGTAGTATCACCCGATTGTATGGCTTCAAGAGTGCCAGCCGAGCACGGAGCCCTTTGGGCTCAATCAGAATGTTTTCCACGTAGGGGCAGCCCTTGAGCACAGCAGCCATGGCTTCGGAGCATAACACATCACAAGCAACCCCGGCTTCTGCCGCCACCGCGCGCAAAAGCGGGATAGTCAAAACAGTGTCCCCTAAAAAGCGCAGGGGAATCACCAGCGTGTGTTTATTGGGGTGAGCTGTCGAGTTAGTCAATTTTCTGGAACATGTAGCCAATGCCACGAGCCGTCAGGATAAGCTCAGGATTGCTGATGTCATTTTCAAGCTTGGCACGCAACCGGCTGATATGAACATCCACCACTCGGGTATCAATGCGATGATCCGCCGGGTAAGACCACACATGCTGAAGAATATCGGCACGCGTAAACGGCTGTCCAGAGCTTCCAACCAGCAATTCTAGAAGGCTGAACTCCATGCCTGTGAGGCGAATGCGTTCATTTTTTCGATACACCTGCCGCTTGTTGAAGTCAATTCTGACAGCTCCCAAGGTGATGACGTTATTGGCTTCTTTTTGCGAAATGGGCGCCAATGTTTTTTGAGTGACTGAGCGCCGTAAAATGGCTTTGACCCTTGCTTCAAGCTCTTTTGGGCTGAAGGGTTTTACAACATAGTCATCGGCGCCTAGCTCAAGGCCGTTGACGCGTTCGTTGACATCTCCCAAGGCTGTCAAAATAATGATGGGGGTTTCGGATTGCTTGCGGATTTCTTTGGTGACCCCAAAGCCATCCAGTTTTGGCATCATGACATCCAGAATGACCAAATCAGGTTGAAATTTCTGGAAAACCTGCAGCGCTTCTTCGCCATCGCCGGCCGTTGCAATTTCAAACCCCAGCATGCCAAAACGGGTTTCCATAATGCGACGGATGCTGGCTTCATCATCAACAATTAACAATTTTTCACGACGAACCCCGTTCTTGTCGGCAGACTTCGAGGCAACGGTGCTTTTGGCATCACTCACAGCGGCATCACTCACGGAGAAAGTCTCTCTTTAACAGCAAAAATTCAAGAAAATAAAAAATTTGATTCGTTTATCAGGTCATTATGCGCTGAAATGACAGGCAACCGCAATTCAATTTAACAAGTTTCTTGACGCGTTTGAATCACAGGCATTCGAATTCAACATTGATGACTCATACGACACTATAAACCATAATCGCTGCAAAATGAAAAAAACAGGCCTAACCCCCCTTATCTGGAGGATGGCTCAGGCGTGCAGAATTCTTGCTCAGGGTATTGGCTTTACTTCTGAGGCAACCTTTTTAGATTAGCTGGTTAAAATGGCCGGCTCACCGAAAACTTTATCAAAGTAGCGGTTCACGCTGTCAGTCACCAACCAATTAAACGTAGTTGAGCCAGGTTTGAAACCGGCTTCACTCAGAACACTTGAAATAGAACCCACCAACGCCGCGTGATCTTCCGGTGACCAGGCCTGGCTAAAGGCTGCCATGGTCTTTTCTAATCGAAGCTCTGTCACTTGCCGGGTGGCTGCGTCTCTGGCGCCTTGTGCTTGTTGTGTCAAATGCCCCATGACGGCATCGGCAGACAAGGTGGGTGTTGCCTGTGGCGACGCTTTGGAGACTTCCTCGCTTTGGCTTTCTTTAGCACTAGGCTGGTTATTTCTGCCATCGGCATTGAGTTGTAAAGGATTAATGTTACTGGGTGAACCAGAAATTTTCTTGAAATTTGTCATACGCGCCTGCTCCCTCAACGTAACGTGATACCACAACGGCAACTGTGCCAATCGGATTGGTTGCTTTGGATGGGATCCATAAAATAGCTGTTTAAAGGGTTCATAAGTGGGTTGAATGTGACTTATCTGAACATACAAGAATTAAAATAAGGAATTAAAAAATGACCAGCTGTCTTTAAAATTAAAATGTTTCAAGATCTCTTATTTTGTATCGGGCTTACCGGTTGCAAAAAGAGCATTTAAAAAAATGAACTTGTAATGCGTTATTTAACGTGTCGACATGCGTTGACAATAACTCGAGCCAATTTGTAGCAGATGTTACCGAGTGTAACCAGATTTTTAAATTTGTCCAGCGTATTTCATCAATTTTGATGCCGCCGCTTCTGAAGGCACCGCGTAGGGTTTAGTAATTTACTATTTGATCATTGTCTGAGGCGACGGTTAAATTAAAAATCGCCAGTTCAAAACGTGCTGTTTGGATTTTGAAAGGGGGCAAAACAGAGATAATAGTGATATCTCCATACTATCAATTATTGATCAATAGCCCTCATTTATTAATGATTTTTTAATTTAAGTTTTGAGCATTAAGCGATAAGATAAAATATTCAATGAATTATTCAAGCCAGATAAATTTATTTGTGTGCAGATGATAGTCTATCAAGTCCTTATGAAGGAGACGAACCTTCCATGTTGGGTATGCCAATGATGATGGATCCTGCTTACACCTTGGTCATGGTTGTAGGGGGTCTGTTGGTTTTTTTGCCACAGCTTTGGGTGAAAAGTACGTATCAAAAGTATGTTCAGGTGCCCTCCATACAAGGCCTGACGGGCGCTCAGGTGGCAAAACGCATTTTGAGCGAGCAGGGCATTGGCGATGTTACGGTTGAGGTGGTTGCTGGCCAGTTAAGTGATCACTACGACCCTTCTGCCAAGGCGGTTCGACTTTCGGAAGAAAACTATTATGGCCACTCGGTGGCTGGCATTGCGGTTGCGGCCCACGAAGTCGGTCATGCGATTCAACATGCGGTTGGGTATTATCCTGTCGTGATGCGAAGTGCCTTGGTGCCTGCGGTAAATCTTGGCAGTCAGTTGGGTCCCTTGTTATTTTATGTCGCCCTGGGTATGGGTGTGACCGGGGCGGGAATTCCTCAGTGGAGTCTGCCATTGGCTTGGCTGGGTGTGGCCTTGTTTGGCACCGCCGTTTTGTTTCATGTGGTGACCTTGCCGGTTGAGCTGAATGCTAGCGCCCGCGCGTTGGCCTTAATAGAGCGTGGCGGCATTTTGAGCCCATCTGAAGTGCCTGCCGGGCGAAAGGTGTTGACGGCTGCTGCCTTTACTTACGTGGCGGCCGCTTTGTACGCACTGATTCAACTGGCTTATTTTGTGTTTCGACTTTTAGCGGCTCAGCAAAGTGACCGCCGCTAAAAGTCCCGATATTCTTGGCCAATCCATATTTAGGAGGGTTGTGTCCTGAATCGGATTAGAAAAACGGTTCCATCCGCTCTTAAGGGCTGGCGAATATAGCCATCCATTAAGCTGTTGGTGAGCGTAATGTCATACTGGCAATCCAAGCCCATGCCTATAAAGTCTGCCTTGGACGGGATGATGATAATTTGATTGGCATAGGGCATTACGGCAATCATGCTCGAGGTGTCAACGTTACAACGATCAGGCTGGCCGGCAGTTGGAGTCAGCGTCACATTGGCAGATGAGACAGTTTGTGGGTTAAAAGCCCCATTAAAGATAATGCGAATGAGGGTATTGACGGGGATTAAATTATCAGCATCCACTGGTAAATTGGTATTA
>JAYKJM010000013.1:0-9286 GCA_035285385.1 Vampirovibrionales bacterium | reverse complement strand
GGCAGTTGGAGTCAGCGTCACATTGGCAGATGAGACAGTTTGTGGGTTAAAAGCCCCATTAAAGATAATGCGAATGAGGGTATTGACGGGGATTAAATTATCAGCATCCACTGGTAAATTGGTATTAATGCCATTAATGGTATACGTTTTGACATCGCGCGCAACCACCGTCGATAAATCACTAACTGGCGGATAAAAAACAACCGCCATTGGTGTTAAAAGATTACCTCCCCCGTTCAAGACGGTATTCCAAAAATCATCGAAATTCATCGTGTTGACGATATTCCCATTGGGTAACGTTGTGGGAAACGGCAGGGTAAGCTCCTCATTATCGTTAAAATATCGAATTTGTGTGGTTCGGTTTGGCGTCGTATAGGTATTGACCTCAGCCACGGCCGTTAATCGTCGAAGGGCTTGACCTTCAGGGCAAGTGAGGATTGCCCCGCTATTTTGCCAGCTGAGACTATCCACACTGATGGTTTGTGGCGATTGTTCACAAATTGCGGCCTGACTTATGACGATAAACGGCTGATTGGTGAGTGCGGGGTTATCGCCTCTGCTCATGTAAGCTTCCATGATCGAAAAATTAATGTCATTGAGTTCAAAATCGCCGCTTACTCTCGATTGTGCAGGGTTGCCGGCCAAAATAAAATATCGATAAATACCGATAACCTGGCTGGCATTAGCAACATCTGTAAACACTTGGCCTGATAAGTAGAAGCCATTGTTGCTGTTTACGGAGCGTCTTGCAAGCGGTGCGGTCGATGTTCCAAGGAAGGCCTCAAAATTTGATCGTGGGAAAAAGCGACGAGCAATGGCTTCCTGAATGCCAGAGTTTGTAATGTAAATTAACTGATTTCGAGTCTTGTCGCCGCTCATGCGTTGCGTTGCTGTCGTGTTTAAGCTGCTCAAAGACGCCCCCACAATCAAGAGCATGGTTAATGCCACAATGGCAATCATCAAGGCCGAGCCTTTGGCCGGCGCACCCAAAAATGTCAACACCGATTCAGCAAGCCCACTTGGAGTGATTGCTGGGTGAATTATTGTTGGATGACGTCTCGAAAATAAAGATGTTTTTGTGGCAATTTTCATAAAAAACCGATTGTCCAGTGATTCATACAACGCATTGTAAAAACACAATTAAGCATAGTTTAAAGCAAAATCTGTAGTGAACTTGCTGGTAAAACCTGTGTAAAACGCTGTCTGACAGAAAACACGCTCACAAGCAACATTAAGTTGTCGGCAAGTTGCATTAAAAATTGAATCCTCCCCGCATTTGATTTATCGTGCACTCATGCCCTCTTTCACCCATTCTGTCAGTGTCCCTGACTTGCTTGCCAGAAAACAAGCAGGGCAGAGTCGTTCTGCTATTACGGTTTTGACCTGCTATGATGCCACAACCGCTCAGCTTTTAGATGCCTCCACGTCTTCTGATGGTCAGTTCGCCATTGATGCACTGTTGGTTGGCGACTCCCTCGCGATGACGGTGCTCGGTTACCCCGATACGCTGAGTGTGACAGTGGATGAGATGTTACATCATGTCAAGGCTGTCTCTCGCGGTGCTTCTCGCGCTTTAATTATTGCAGATATGCCGTTTATGAGCTATCAAGTTAACGCAGATGAGGCGGTACGAAACGCCGGGCGAATGATTCAGGAGGGACGTGCTGCTTGCGTCAAGCTGGAAGGTGCATCGGCTTTGATATTAACGGTTATTGAACGGCTGGTGAGTATTGGCATTCCGGTGATGGGGCATTTGGGTCTAACGCCACAAAGTATTCGAGCTACTGGCGGCTTTAAAGTCCAGAGTAAGCGCGCCTCTCAGGCGTTACAGCTTTTGAAAGATGCCAAGGCACTTGAGGCTGCGGGTGCATTTGCCATTGTTCTGGAAATGATTCCACAGCCCGTTGCACACTACGTCAGCTCTCAGCTCAGTATTCCAACTATCGGCATTGGGGCAGGCAATGGGTGTGATGGTCAGGTTTTGGTGATTGATGATGTGTTAGGTCGCTATCCTAACTTGTCGCCTCGCTTTGTTCGACGCTATGCAGAACAAGGAAAAGAAATTCAGACTGCCGCCGCCCAGTGGGCTACTGATGTTCGTCAGAGACGCTACCCGAGTCAGGATGAATCGTTCTGGCTGAGTGATGATCAATGGCCTGTGCAATGGCCACCCCAAGACCAATTGCTGCCTGAGAGCAGTGCCTCTTAAATTCATTTTGCTGACGATGGCTTACAACGGGGGTACTTTGAAACGGCATGGACTTTGTTAAAACATTCTGGCATCGCATGCGGCTCACAGGTGAGCTCTTTTCTAAAAAGCTTTCTTTCCCCCAAAACAGGATGATTCAAAGCGGGCTCTGGTTTGGCCTTGTTTTTGCTGTTGGTTGCCTTCTCTGGGGCATCTTGCTGCTATCTCCACTCACTCAACAGGCTGGGTTTTTTCAATCGAACACGCTTTTTCAAGCCAATCAGACATTTCCAAGCCAGTCCATAGCAAGAGGCGCTTATAAAGAAGCACTGGAGTTGCTTAAAAAGCACCAGTGGGATGCGGCATGGCATCAGTTCAAGGCTTTAGGAGACGTCTACCCTGCGCTTGCCCCCTGGTTGTCGTTGCATCAGGCAGAGGCGGCCGAGCATTTACCCCGCGAAGACTGGGTGCAAGCCAGTTTATTGCAAGCCTTAAGCCTTCAACCTCACTCTGGGCTTCGGCCACAACTGCTCTATCGATTGGGACAATCGTATCTGAGATCCGCACAGCCTGAGGCGGCGCAACAACAGTTTTTGACATTGCGACGCCACTTCCCTCATACAGAATATGGTCGAGGCGCGTTGTATTATTTACGCCAGCTCCAAAATAATGACAGCCTGGGGTGGCAATACTTGGCTGAAGTGCCTTCGGGTCGATTTTCTCTGGCGCTTTCTCAAGAATATTTAATGCAAAAGCAGAAAAAAACACCTTCTCAGCGCTTCTGGCTTGCGCGCGTGCTGGCAGAGTTAGCCCTCAATGCACCCGCCGCTGAGCAGCAGACGCAATGCCGCAAGGCGCTCGTGACTCTCAAACAGTTGCCTACTGCTCATATTTGGCCTTGGTTGGGCTTGTGTCAATCTCTGATAGCGCCAGAAGGCCGAGAGCGCCAGGAAAATGCCACATGGCATCAGGCGCTTATGCAGCCTGCATTTTGGTCTGCGTTGCCAGCGATGTCTGAAGAAAACCAGAATCGACTTTTTCAACGTGTGGCAGTCTCTAAATCGCTTCAGCTCTGGTATCAACACCCTGCAAAAACGCCATTGCCAATCGCTGTCGGAGATCGACTGTTGTGGCATTTGGCGCAGCATCAGCAGGGTCATGCTCGACGTCAAACACTTACTCGGCTGATAGAGCAATACCCAAAGAGTCGCTATGCGGCAGAAAGCCTTTGGGAAACCAAAATCCGTCCGCTCATTCTGGTTAAAAACGATTCAAAGCTTTTGACGCTGAGCGAAGCGTTTTTGGCAAAATTCCCCAACGTGAATCGCTCACCTGATGTTCAACTATGGCGGGGGCATGCCCTTAGACAACGCGGGGATTTATCTGGGGCAAAAGCGCAATACCAGGATATTTTAAGCCGCTACCCTCTCAGTTATGCTGCCTATCGTGCCGATCGCTGGCTGCATGCTCTTGCGCTTGGAAATTCTTCGGCAGACTGGTCTATTGCAGAGATGTCTGCTACCAGTGTTCTGCCTGAAATGAAAACCCTGTTAACGGCGCGCCCAATCACGAAGTTGGCAGGCTTGCATCAGCTGCCTCAAGCCGAAAAAAACGCGTTAAACGAACTTCAGCGCATTGAAGCCTGGAGTGATATTCAGCTTTGGGCTCAGGATAGCCGCTTAGCGCAAGTCTCCGCTCGTCAGAAAACCATTTTGTTGGCGCTTTCGGATCTGGGGCAATCACACATGGCTTCAGGACTTCACGCCCTCAAGGATACGTGGTTATCCCCTGGGCCTTCCAGGCGGCTGCTTTACCAATTCCTAGTGCGATATCAACTGGCATATCCGTGGCTGCCACCAGACAGTAATTTGTATTCAGAGGCCACTCAAAACGGGTTGCCGCCCATTTTGGCGTTGTCATTGTTGCGCGAAGAGAGCTATTTTAATCCGGAGGCATTGAGTCACTCAGGCGCCCGAGGGCTCATGCAGTTGATGCCCGCTACCGCCCAAGAAGTGGCTCGCAGGGCGGGGCTTTCTGGTTTTAAGACAGATGATCTTTATGTGCCGCCGGTCAATATCCGATTGGGATGTCAGTATTTGGGAGATCTATTGAGGCAGATGCACGGTCATCCGATGCTAGCAGTGGCGGCCTATAATGCAGGCCCTGGTGCAGTGTCTCGGTGGTTGGCAGCGCGTCCTTCATCCAGTAGCCGCGACGAGTCTGACTGGTTTGCAGAAACCATACCCGCCCAAGAAACCCGAGAATACGTGCGCAAGGTATTCAGTACCACTTGGGCCTATCATCTGTTATATCAACAGCAAGAGCGCGCCGAGTAAGATGGTTGCGGGGGCAGGATTTGAACCTGCGACCTTTGGGTTATGAGCCCAACGAGCTACCGGACTGCTCCACCCCGCGATCAAGACAGATTTAACAATGCCCTAAAGATAACGACTTTGCAAGTCTGTTCATTAAGGAGATTTTGGGGCGCTCGGTGATCCTCCCGTTGATGGGGTGGTGGCGTTGGCGCCTGAGGGCAACGCATTGGTTTTGCCAGATGATGAGGACGTCATGGCCGTGCCTCCCAGCTTTTCAATGTGCTTGGCCGCCCGAATGGAATACGGATGATTGGGGAAATGAACCTGTAAAAATTCAAACAGTTCGAGGGCATCATCGGGAAAATCACGTTCGGCATAGAGCAAGGCTGCTTTATAAACAGGTAATACCAGAGCCGGGTTATTGGGCGTGGAGGTCATCAAATCCATAAGCTTGAGCTTGGCGGCGGCCATGGCTTGAGCGTCCTTGGGGGTTAACAGCATTCTTGAGCGCACTTTAACCAAGGTGCCATCAAAGGTTTTATCGAGTTCGGCCAAGACCATGGCTGGATCTTCGGATGCGGCGGCGGCGTCAGCTTTACTGGCTTTTTTTGCAATCGCCTCCAGGTTTATTTGAAACACCAAGCATGCACCCAGCAGAAGAAGGCCAAGGACGCGCCATCTTGCCTGTTGAAAGCAGGGCTTTATACCATCATGATGTGTGGTGTCGTGAGCAGATTGTCTCATCAGTCAGCTTCCTTACGGTTTTAGATTGGTTTTAAGAGGGGTATTTGTCAGATTCTAACCCATTCAGTGACGCCAATTTTAGAGATGGTCGCGCTTTTGGCTGTGCGCTCAGAGTTGAAAAAATCAATGACGGGTATCGCGTACTCGAATGCATCATGTTAGCAGCTACCCCGTCAAGATATACTGCCAGCGATTGCACTGACGGGTATGACCGAAAGCAACGAGCCTGCCCGGAAAGCCACCGTTGGATAGCCATGACGCACAACGGGTCGCCCTGAAAAACGTTTGCTAGGCGGGCACCGGCTGCCGTAAAAATTCTACAATTTTTTGCGCGCCAGCGGTCATATCATCAACAACTGCGTAGGTGAGGCCAGATTCTGCCAGAATGCGCTTGCCTTCATCCACGTTGGTGCCCTTCATTCGAATGACGATAGGGACATTGACAGGCTTGCCTTCTTGTTTGAGTTGTTGGGCGGCATTGACAATGCCTTGTGCCAAGCGATCGCAGCGCAAGATGCCCCCAAAAATGTTAATAAATAGCGCTTTAACGGTGGGATCTTTCAAGAGCAAACGAAACGCATGCTGGTTTTTTTCAACGGAGCCACCCCCGCCAATATCCAGAAAATTAGCAGCACTGGCGCCGACTTGCTGAATAATATCGAGCGTTGCCATGGCCAACCCTGCACCGTTGACCATACAGCCCACGTCACCGGCTAATTTAATGTAGTTCAGGCCGTACTCGGAGGCTTCTACTTCAAGGGGATCTTCTTCATCAATGTCACGCATGGCCAAGATGTCTGGGTGGCGGAAAAGGGCGTTGTCTTCAAAGTTGATTTTGCCATCCAGCGCCTTGATGTGACCTTCCTTGGTGAACACCAGGGGGTTGATTTCGACCAGGCCGCAGTCTTTTTCATCATAAAGTCTGAATAAATTTTGAATCAACGTGACCGTCTGTTTGGTGGCTTCAGGCGGTAGATTGAGGAAAAACGCCAACTGACGTGCCTGAAACGCTTGCAATCCGATGGCGGGGTCTACCGGCAGCTTGAGGAGCTTTTCGGGCGTGTGTTCGGCAACCTCTTCAATGTCCATACCGCCGGCTTCACTGGCCATTAACACGGGGCGGGCGGATGCACGGTCAAAAACAACCGCCAGATAAAGTTCGCGCTCAATATTGGAGGCGGTTTCAACCCACACGCTTTTGACCCGTTGACCTTCGGCGCCAGTTTGATGGGTTATCAGCTGCATGCCCAAAATGGCTTGGGCGGCCGCACGGGCATCATCAACCGACTTGGCAAGCTTGACGCCACCCCCTTTGCCACGGCCACCGGCGTGGATTTGCGCTTTTACCACAACCGCTGCTGATGTTTTCAGCAGACGCTCTGCAATGGCCACCGTGTGATCCACGGTCGTGGCCACGCCGCCCTCTGGCACCGGAATTGAAAACGACGAAAACAGTTCTTTCGCCTGATACTCGTGAATTTTCATGTCGCGCACATCCTAAGACAACATTAAAAACGTGATTTGGACGTGTTACATCCAAATTAAAAACGATTCAAATCATTCAATAAAAACTGCCTACGCGTCAGGCTCGTCCTCGTCTTCCAGATTTTCAATGAAGGTCAGCACACGGTTAAACTCGTCATCTTCTTCAATGGCTTCGTAGACGTCTGCGCCGTCCTCTTTCAGAATGCGCATCAGAACGACTTCTTCTTCATAGCCGCCTTCCTCGTCATGGCTGTGCGAATACCCTTCACCATGCACGTGTTCTGTGGGCTCGCTGTCGTCATCATCATCATTGTCTTCACCAATGCCACGAAGCCCTTCTTGCTCGTTACCACGGTAAATGAGCACCGCGTAGCGCTTGTCTTCAAAATCGACTTCTTCGACTTTTTCAAAATAGTGCACCATGCCAGCTTCGTCGGTGGTTTCAATCAACTCGACGTCATCATCTGGCAAAACAGGAGAGGGGGTATCGCTCATGAGGGGAAAGTCCTTCTAAATTATGGATAAAACGCTCAAATGCGCGAGCACGTTGATGGTGCATCCAATCTTGGCGCATACAATCGAGATGATCGGTAAAATTGAACGCAATTAGTGTATCACATCCCAGCGGGTTCAACCCTATTGAGATTCTTGTTGCCGACGCCCACGCTCAGGTATACTGAAGGGAGTTATTTTACGACTTTTTTAACGTGCAACTCAAACAATCAAGGTGATGGTGTCATGTCCGTAAATTTCAAGGATTATTACAAAATTTTGGGGGTGCCGCGCGCCGCCACCGAAAAAGAGATTAAATCGGCGTATCGTAAGCTGGCGCGTCAGTACCACCCTGATGTTAACCCCAAGCACGAAGATAAATTCAAAGAAATTAACGAAGCCTACGAAGCTCTGAGTGATCCGGAAAAACGACGCCGCTATGACAGCCTGGGTGCCAATTGGCAGCAAGGGCGGCCGTTTACACCACCTCCTGGTTTTGAAGGCCAGTTTCAAGGCGGCGTTGATTTAGGCGATATTTTAAGTCAGTTTGGTATGGGCGCTCGGGGTGCTCACGGCGCTGGTGGCAGTGGGTTTTCAGATTTTTTTGACATGATGTTTGGCGGCATGTCTGCCGGCTTTGATGCCGGTGCGCACGCGGGTTATGCCCCTCATGGGGCGCATGCCAGAGGGGCTCGTTCGCAGGCGCCCCTGCCTATGGAGAGTGAATTGCCTATTGATTTGGCTATGGTCGCTCAAGGGGGTACTTTAACCCTCTCTCACCCTGAGACGGGTAAGCGACTGGAGGTGAAAATTCCAAAGGGGGTTAAGGCGGGTGCTAAAATTCGCCTTGCGGGTGAAGGTCAATTAAACCGCTCTGGTCAGCGTGGGGATTGGTTTTTAAATGTTGCGTACAAGCCTCATCCACAGTTTGAGGTGCACGATCGACATCTTACCATTACGATGCCTGTTTCTGTGCTGGATTTGGCTTTGGGATGCACGATTTCGGTGCCCACCTTAATGGGGCAATCGGTAGAGATGACCATTCCAGCCGGCGCGCAGCCTGCCCAGCAATTGCGTGTGAAGGGATACGGCCTGCCGACCAGTGCCAGAAAAAAATCAGAGGACACGCCGCCGCCTGGGGATTTATACGTGAAGATTAAAGGGGTGGTGCCCAAACAACTTTCGCCAGAGGCCCGACAACACCTAGAAGCCGTCAAAGCCAGCCTGAATGGCTGATGGTTTACTCGGCCAATGGCCTGAAATAAACAATACCCTTTGGCGGCAGATGAAAGAGTGTGTTGTTTGCCTCGTTAGGGTCGCTTGGTTTTTTCGGATGAGGCCTGTAGCCAAGACCAAGGCTTTGTAAGTAATGTTGTATCATGCCATCTGGCGGCGTAAGCAAAGGCACAGGAGTGTCAGAAAGATTATTATCTGCAGGTGATTGTGGGTTTAAGCCTCTGATTGAGCCTTCCAAGAGAGTGGTAATGACTCTAAGACACACGGGTGGCGTGTTGCTCCCTCCCGTGTTTATTATCTCAGTCTGATAAACCCGATATTCGGGGTGTGTTTGACGGGCTCTGGCAACGATACCCTCTATAACCTGAGCAGATGGGAGCTCTAAGTAACGGCCAGCCGCTTGTGTTGACACCGGGCTGCGATCGATACGATCGAATAGGGGAGCCTGTATTTGTAGAATGTGTTGCCCAGAAAACGAGGGCTTGCTGGCGATTAATACGTTCGAATGAGACAGATTTAGCTCGTGGCGAGAATTCACACGCATAGCCATCAATCAATCCCAATATGAATCAGGAACATCCGAATTTTGAGCAGAATTATGAGATGTTCTCTTTAAAGCACGGTTGGCGTTGCCTGCGCCATGCCTTGGCCGCAATTGTTACAAAAAAATCGTGCTAGCCGTCCAAACAAATCCAAAAGTCAGCCTGCTAGGCTTTGGACAACAGCAGATAGAGCAGCAACAGCGGCGCCCCAAACAACGTAATCCAAACCCAAACAACAGGCTCGTTTTTGGGCACAAAGGCCGGCGGCTGGTTGGCTGCCATCT
>JAYKJM010000012.1:0-12762 GCA_035285385.1 Vampirovibrionales bacterium | reverse complement strand
GACCTTCAAGGGCAAGGCTTGACTTCCCACACGGGCGGCGCGTGCCGTCATAAAATCAGTGGTCACCACGGCGCGAATGGCGGCGCTTCGACAGGGAAGCTGTGCGGCAAGTGAATGATGACTGGGCTTGACAGACGTCCCAATCGGGACAAGCACTGTCAACGCCTGACTCAGATGCACGAATAAGCCTGCTTGCTGTAAAATCGCCATGGCAGCTTCATCCGCCTGCCGGGCAATGGAAATGACCTCAGGGGTCAGCGTTGTCGCAATGGATTGCTCAAGGCTGTCAGGCACGGGATATTGATCCGCATTCAACACCACCGCCAGACGATTAACGGCCGGTAATTGATTGGGAATGTCACTGGCCAAGCGATACACCACATCCCAAAATTGAGCCCCGTTGTGTAACTCTGGAGTTTTTGCCCATAATAAGGCCAAATGGCTGTAGGAGCGACCATCTCCCTGAACCCCAACCGATTGCACCGGCGCCAGGGTGGCCTGAATTTGATTATCAGAAAAATCTTTCTTTGTGAGTTTGCTGACCAGGGCTTTTAATGCGCGATTGTGAGTTTCATAGTGCTCGGCATCAAAACAGCTGCCATCACTACACAAGATGCGCACCCCAAGCCCAGGCCCAGGAAAAGGCTGTCGGCTCACCAAGGCCTCGGGTAAGCCCAATTGGCGGCCAACTTGGCGCACTTCATCTTTGTGCCAGTCTTTATTGGGTTCAAGGATGAGTCCTTTTTTGCGGTGCTCGCGCACAATATCCACATCATTATGGTGGGTTTTAATGGTGTGGGCGCTGCTACTAATGCCAAGATTACCGCTTTCTATCAAGTCAGGCCGAAGTGTCCCCTGGGCAATCAGCACCTCATCCACCGAACTGACCCCGATCTCCTCTGCAACGGCTCGGATTTCATCCTGAATCAATCGAAAAAACACATCGCCAATAATTTGGCGTTTATGTTCCGGGTGAATGGTTTGGGATAACGGGCCGATGCGCTGGCCGTTTGCAAGGGTGGTTTGTCCGTTTAAAAAAGCACCTTCTGCTGGCACTAACTTAAAGTGTTTGAGCCCTAAAGCCTTAAGTGCCGTCATCACGGTGCTGCTTTCATCTTGTCGCATCAAGCCTGAGTCAATATGAACCGCATAGACACGATCTGGACCGAGCGCTTTTAATAACAAGGCTGCCGTCACGGAGGAATCCACCCCACCGCTGACCAACACAAAGACGGGCTTATTGCCCGCTTGCTCCTGAATTTGCTCAATGGCGTCCTGCAACCTGTCTACCAGCGTAAACGAGGCTGAAAGCCCGGCCACCTGAAACAGAAAATGAGCCAGCATGGCTTGCCCTTGAGCGGTGAGCTCCACCTCAGGGTGAAACTGCAAGCCGTAGAATCGACGCACCGGATCCGCAATGGCGGCAATACCGACCAGATTGTCAGCCTCGTTGGGCTTGCTGGCGCCTTCAGAGCGGGCGATAACCTCAAAGCCTTCTGGTAGTTGCGTCACGCTGTCTCCATGGCTCATCAGAACCGTCTGGAGAGGCTCAAGAGATTGAAAAATGAAGGCGTCGCGATTGACCAGAATGCGGGTTTCACCATATTCACGCGTGCCATGAGGGGCAACACAGCCACCCAGCTGCTGGGTCATTAACTGCATGCCATAGCAAATTCCCAAAACCGGAATCCCCAACGACCAAAGGCCATTATCACATTGGGGCGCTTGGGCTTCATAAACGCTATGCGGCCCGCCGGAGAGAATAATAGCGCCATAGCCGGCAAGCTCATGGGCGGCAACATCAACCGGAAAAAGCTGGGTTTCAACCGCCAGCTCACGAATGCGGCGGTCAATCACTTTGGTGTATTGCGCACCGCAATCCAGAATGGCGACTTTTTGTTTGTCAGCACCCGCATTGGTGAAAGGCTCGGCCAAAGCGGCCACGGCAGAGGTGTGTTCAGAACGAAGCATCATGACAGTGTTGTAGCATTGTGACGCACTTGGAGCAATCGTAAATTGAGTTTACTGCTAGCGCTCATGCGTTTTCTTATGGCGATTTTAAATACTATTTTTTTTTGATTGAGAGCCAAAAGACGTGTACAATGAAACTTTGCTTGCAAGGCAATGCCCTATGAGAGGCGATGCACCCCAAAAAGGTGCTTCTGAGACTTTATTAAACTTTACGTCGAGAGTGGACTTTGCTCATGTTCAAGTTTTTCCAGCAGCGCCTCACACCAGCGGGGCAAAAGACGCTTCAAGTCTCTAAAACGTTTGGGGTGCCCTTGGCCATGTATGCCGATACCGGTGAGCGCGATGCAATTCTGGCCTCCTCGGGGATGGGAAAATCATACCTGACGGGCGTTTTAATGGAAGAAACCCTGGAAAATGGGGGTCTTGTTGTTGTCATTGATCCAGAAGGTGAGCATTTTACCCTTTCTGAGCGTTACCCAATGCTGATTATTGGCGGTGAGCGCGGTCAGCTCCCGCTGGAGGTGGATGCTCTGGATCTTTATTTTGAGGCCATGCTCACCAGCGGCTTTTCGGCCGTGTTTGATCTCTCTGAGTACTTGGATGTGGAGCAGCAGGCTATTTATGGGCAAATTGCCGATAGTCTGTTTCGGCTGGAGCAGAAATACCGTCGAAAAGTGCGCATGATCATTGAAGAAGCGCAGATTTATGCCCCGCAACGTGTCACGGCAGGTGGCAGCAGTTCAACCAGTAAAAACAAGGGGCCAGATCCGTTATTGGCCAGCCAGCGCATTGCCAAGCGCGGCCGAAAACGCGCCATCGATAGCTTGTGGGCCACGCAGCGGCCTGCCAGTATCAGCAAAGATATTTTGAGCCAGTGTAACCGCTTCTGGTTTGGCGGCATAACGGCCGAGCTGGATTATAAGGCAATTAAACCTTTCTTGACCGAGGCGGGCATCTCGTTTGCCGATGTGCGCAGCCTGAAGCCAGGTGAATTTTTCTTTTACAGCAAGGGGCAAACGCGTAAAATCACTGTCCGAAAACGCTTTTGTAAGCACGCAGGCGCCACGCCCAATGGTCAAATGGCGTTTCAGGCGGCTACCAACGGTTCGATGGATGCGGCTATTCGAAAGCTCACCGAAGCTATAAATAAAAACGCACAGGCCAAGCAACTGGAGGAGGCCGAAGTCTCTCGGCTGAAGTCTTACATCAAGCAGCTTGAGAAAGAAAAACAACAGCTCATCAAGGAGCTGGAGCAAGAGAAACTGGCCACCAAAGTCATTGAGCGCTTGGGTAGCGAAGGCACTGCCTCGCCCGCGCGTCGACGTGCCGCCAAAGCCATTGCCAATGCCGCAAATCTTGAGTATACGGGTGGCGATTCTCTGGATGAGGCGGTTTTACCCAGCTGGCAATCAATGTAAGCTTGATGTGCTAGTAATTTTTTTGAAGGCACCCCGCCCGCCTGATTATCGGTTGGGTTGGTTTGGCAAGACGCACATTTGTGATAGCGTAGCGCTATGCTTCAGCTTGAAAACGTCGCCAAAGTGTTTGGTAGCCAAACGCTGTTTGAAAACATTACCATGCAGGTGAGCCCCACCAGTCGAATTGGTCTGGTTGGGCGCAATGGTGTTGGAAAATCCACGCTTTTTAAGCTCATGATGGGTGAAATCCAGCCTGATGCCGGCCACATCCACCGAGATCCGGGCATTATCATTCAATGCCTCACGCAGGAGCCTAAAATTACCCACGGCAACACGCTGTTAGAAGAAGTCATGTCGGCGTTTCCTTCGCTTCAGTCTCTGGAGGAAGAAGAAACCAACCTGTTGGCACGCTGGGATGAGCTCTCCACGGATGAGCAAATGAGCGCCTGTGACCGCCTTGCCGCTATTAATCATGCCAAAGAGCAAATGGGACACCTGGAAGCCGATGTCAGCCGGATGCTTACCGGTTTAGGATTTTCGTTGGGTAGTTTTAGCCGCAAGGTAGAACACTTTAGCGGCGGCTGGCAAATGCGAATCAATTTAGCAAAGGTCTTGCTGCAGGGCGCTCATTTTATCCTGATGGATGAGCCCACCAACCATCTTGATTTGGAAGCGCGTGAGTGGCTCGAAGGGTTTTTAAAAACGTATCCGGGTGGCTTATTGGTCGTCTCTCACGATCGTCAGTTTCTGGATGCTGTGGTGAGCGAAATTGCCGAAATAGAGCTGGGTCATTTAACCATTTGGCCAGGCAATTATACCCAAGCCAAGCAACTAAAGGCTGAACAGCACGAGCGCCAGCAGGCTGCCGCCGATCGTCAGAAAAAAGATTTGGCCAAACAAATGGAATTTGTGGAACGCTTTCGTGCCAGCGCCACAAAAAGCACACAGGCCAAAAGCCGTGAAAAACAACTGGCCAAAATTGAACGTATTGAACCCCCCAAGACCGATAATCAGAAAATTCATATTCGCTTCCCCTCGCCGCCGTCCAGCGCGCGCGAGGTACTAACGTTTAGTGATGTGGGCAAAAGTTTTTACAAGTCTGAACATGCCACCAGCGATCACGAGCATGATTTGCATTTATTTTCGGGCATGAACGCCCAAATAGAGCGCGGGCATCATGTGTTTTTACTGGGTGCTAACGGTTGTGGAAAAACCACCCTGCTTCGGATGATTCTGGGGCTTGAACCCCTCACAGAAGGTAAAATTGAGGCGGGAGCCCAAGTGAAAATTGGCTACTTTTCTCAGCATCAACTTGAAACTCTCGATCCTGCCTTGACGGTGCTGGAAACCATGCAGCACGAGGCTTCTGAAAAAATCCCGATAACCGAAATCCGGGCTCTTTTGGGACGGTTCTTATTCTCCGGAGATCGCGTCAGTAAGCCCGTGCATGTGCTGAGCGGCGGTGAAAAAAGCCGGCTTGCCCTTGCCAAGCTTATTCTGGGTGCCGATAATATGCTGTTGCTCGATGAACCCACCAACCATATGGATATCCATGCGCAAACAGCGATTGAAATGGCTTTTAAAGAGTACGAAGGCGCGCTGCTCTGTATTTCTCACGATCGATACTTTATTCAGCAAGTGGCGACCCACATTTGGGAATTCTATCGCGGGCAATTGATCAAGTATGACGGCAGCTATGATTTTTATTTAAGCAAGCGCGATGAGAAGCGTGCCGTGGTGGATGCACAAATTGCCAAGCGTCAGAAAAAACTTGCCGGTGCTCAAAAGCGCTAAATTCTCAACCCTGAGGCCTCTCCATTGAATGAACGTGATGGCATTGGCGTGACGAGAGGCCTATTTAACTGTTTGCAAGGCCAAACAGGCACAAGCTATGGTCAATTAGGGTGTAATGTGTGCCGCCATTGAAGGTTTGCTTCATGTCTCGCGGCAGGCCAGAATCTGTTTGAGTGTCGAGCAAGGGTTGCCAGCCCTGACCACTTCGATGATACGGAAAAGTAAACGTTACCGGGTAATGATGCGCGTTTAAAAACACCAAAAGCGTCCGTCCGACAATGCGATGACCGTTTTCGTCCATCTCGCCAATGGCGGTGCCCTCCAGCATAATCGTCAAGGCTCTCAAATGTGGATTTTGCCAGTCTTGCACCCGCATACCCCGCCCACTTGGGGTAAACCAGGTAATATCGCGAACGCCGGTGGCTTCACTGGGAATGCCTTGAAGGAATTTTCGCCGCTGAAGCACGGGCTGGGATGTTCTTAAATGAATCACATGGCGTAAAAACGCCAGAAACGTCAGTTTTTCAGAATCTTCATTGACCCAGTGCCAGTCTAGCCAGCTGAGGGCGTTGTCCTGACAGTAGGCATTGTTATTGCCAAGCTGGCTGTGGCTCAGTTCATCGCCACAACGTATCATGGGCACTCCCAGAGAAAGCATGAGGGTGGCCATCATGTTGCGTTTCTGGCGCTGGCGTAATTCTGTAACGGCGCGGTTGGTGCTGGGGCCTTCGTGGCCACAATTCCAGCTCAGGTTATGATTGTCGCCATCGCGATTGTCTTCACCGTTGGCCCAGTTGCGTTTATTGTTATAGCTCACTAAATCATTCAGCGAAAAGCCGTCATGGCTGGTAATAAAGTTAATACTTGCCGTAGGTCGTCGGCCACTGGTTTCATAGAGGTCGCTGCTGCCTGCAATCCGTGTGGCTAGATTGCTGACGGTGGCACCGTTACCATTCCAGAAGGAGCGAATCACATCACGGTACTGACCATTCCATTCTGTCCAGTGCACGGGGAAGTTACCCACCTGATACCCCCCTTCACCCAAATCCCAGGGTTCTGCAATCAGTTTCACCTGCGAGAGCAGAGGGTCTTGATGAATAATGTCAAAAAACGAGCTCAGGCGATCCACGGCGTAGAGCTCTCTGGCCAGCGCGCTTGCTAAATCAAACCGGAAGCCATCTACGTGCATCACATCCACCCAGTAGCGCAAACTGTCCATAATCATTTGCAAAATAAAGGGATGACGCATGTTGAGGGTATTACCGCAGCCGGTAAAGTCTTCGTAGTAGCGTAAATTATCACCGTGCAGGCGATAGTACGACTTGTTATCAATACCCCGAAATGAGAGGGTTGGCCCCATCTGGTTGCCTTCGGCGGTGTGGTTATAGACCACATCTAAAATCACCTCTATGCCTGCGGCATGGAGGGCACGAACCATCATTTTGAATTCCCGCACGGCCGCTTGAGGGTCTCGAGAGACGGTGTAGCGCAGGTTGGGTGCAAAAAATCCAAGCGTGTTATAGCCCCAGTAGTTACTGCGCCCTTTTTCAGCCAAAAACGCATCATCAATGTAATGATGAATGGGCATTAACTCAACGGCGGTCACTCCGAGTGACTTGAGGTGATCTATCATGGGGTCGCTTGCAAGGCCCAGGTATGTGCCCCGCAGGTTGGGTGGAATATCCGGATGGAGTTGCGTCATGCCGCGCACGTGGGCTTCATAAATAAGGGTTTTATGCCATGGCGTGCGAGGGGGCTTGTCGTCTCCCCAAGAAAAAGCCGGATCGGAGACAACGGCCAGCGGAGCAAAGGCCGCACTATCGCGCACATCAAAGGAGATATCGCCTTGAGAATCTCCGATGCGATAACCATAGAGGGCACCTTTGGCATTCTGCCAGTCTGCGTGTCGCACAATGGCTTTGGCATAGGGGTCCAGCATGATTTTGTTGGGATTGAATCGATGGCCACGCTCTGGGGCATAGGGGCCATATACGCGGTAGCCATAAAGTTGCCCCGGCTGAATATTGGGTAAATAGGCGTGCCAGACATGATTGGTATATTCTGGCAGCACAATTCGGCAGGTTTCCTGGGTGTCATTTTCGTGATTAAACAGGCAAAGCTCCACTTTTGTGGCGTTTTCAGAGAACAGGGCAAAGTTGACCCCGAGGCCATCCCAGGTGGCACCCAACGGATACGGGGCTCCTGGCAGCACTCGCATTTCTGATGTTATTGAAAAACCGCCCGAAATCGCACAGACAGCGCGGGTGCCTTGTTCGTAAAATGGGTGGGGGTGCACAATCATACTCTCCTGATTCTATTGTAATGATGTGACCCCAAAAAGACCAGAGCCTTCGCCAGAAAAGAGCGCTCATTTCAGGCAGGCTTTATTGGCCGGTTTTCTCTTTTCAGGGTCACCCTGAAAAAAAAGGCGAGCACCGGGCTCGCCTTGTATATGTTCGAGAGTTGCTTACAAAATATTGATAATGGCCTGTAGCACTTCACTTTGCGTTTGAATCACGCGAGTACTGGCTTCCAGGCCGCGCTGGGTTACAATCAGGTTTGTAAACTCGTTTGCCAAGTCAACGTTAGAAGACTCTAGCGCCCCGGCATTAATGACCCCGCGACTCTCAGAGCCGGGTGCTCCAAAAAAACTGGTACCGCTGTTGGCGCCCATGGTAAACATGCTGTTGCCTTCATAAACCAGGCCGGCAGGGTTGGTGACGGTTAGGCTTTGCAGCTGCAGTTGCATGCCCTCCATGGCGTTGCCGCCTGCGGGTGCTGTGAAGACCTCAGCTCCAGCAATTTGCTTGACAATGCCATTGTCAGTAGCGGTTGAACTTGCCCCGTCACCGTCATTATCGGCTCCTAAGGTGGCGCCTTCAACTGTGAGGTGAATAATCTCACGACGCGAGCTTGTGGGAGACCCCGTTACCACGGTTCCAGCATCTGTGCGAACACTGATTCTGTCGCCATTGGAGTAGGTTCCAGTCACGGCGCCATCTTTGCCAATTGAAAAATTCACCAGGTTTACAGTTTCAATTTTTTGCGATGTGGTGCCCGGGGTTTGTGCGGCCGTAAAGGAGGCCGTTGCCGTCCCAGCCGTGGCAAAATGACTCCCAATAATGGCGTTATTGACATCGAGATCTTTGGCAACCATCAATTGTTGCGGAATCTGCACGTTTGATAAGGTCGTTGGCCCGCTGCCTGAGACCTGTGAAGTTCCACGAACCTTGTATCCTGCTGAGGTGACCAGGCTGCCGCTGGAATCCAGCGTAAAGTTTCCGGCGCGGGTCATGTAGAACGTGTTATTGGTGGCGTCAGATGGTTTTGAAATCGCGAAGAAACCTTCCCCGTTAATCATCAAATCAGTTGTTTGACCGGTAAACTGAGTGCCTCCTTGGCTAAAGCTTGTCTGAATATCGCTGACGGTTGCCCCCGCACCAATTTGAATCGGGTTTGTGCCCCCTAAAGAGCCATTTGGAGCCGTGCCTGAAGTAATAACATCCGAAAAGACGTTTGCAAAGTTTACACGAGAACCTTTAAAGGCAATCGTGTTGATATTGGCCAGGTTACTTGAAATAACATCCAATCGGGTTTGGTTGGCACGAATACCGGACATCGCTGTAAAAAATCCACGGGTCATAGATGATTCCTCTCTTTCTCTCTGTTTCTTGGTGTTTAGTGGGTTGTAAACGCTTGATTTTTTAAATAACGCACACCAGCTAATACCAGTGTGTCAAATGCGACTTAATTGTTCGTGGCCTGTTTGTAGACCTGAACCACATCACTGCTTAAAATTGTTTTGTCGGCTACTTTTAAAGCCGTTCCGTTGGTGCCAACCAGAACGCTGTCTACCATGCCTCGGGCGGTTTCCCCTTGACTGCCGGTTTTGTATTGCACTTCTTTGCCCACCAGGCTGCTGGCCTCCAGCAAGAAGTTACTGCGGCTAATGGCGGCATTGAGGTTGTCGAGCTTTTCAATTTGGGTAAATTGCGCCTGTTGCGCGATAAACTCCTTGTTATCTGTTGGGTTTAGCGGATCCTGATTTTTGAGCTGTGTCATCAGAAGCTGCAAGAAACCATCTTTGCCAATGGTGTCGGAGCCCAGATTTTTTCGACCATTGAGGTAATTTGCCTTGGAGGTTTCGTTTTGCAGTTGGGAGAGAACGGTATCGGTTTTAATGACTGACATCGCGATGGTGCTCCTTTTGGTTGATGGGATTATAAATTTGGGATTTTTTAACGTTAAATCAGGATATTGACGCGGGGTTGAGAGGTGCGCTCAGCCTTGCTCTCCAGTGGGATGTCGGCTTCCAGCGTCGGAATATCCTGGGGCTGATTTGCTTGCTGGTTAGGATCTAGGCCATAGCCAGGATGCGTTTGCCACGACTGGGATCGATCGTGATTGTGGGGTTGGTTTGAAAAATTTTCAAACCAACTTTGATTGAATTGTCCAGAAGGTTCATCCCGACTATCAGATCCGGACCCTAGACTGCTGTTTTGCCACTTGTCGGCTTCTGGCATGCCTGATTGCGAGGGCTTTTCGTGATGGTGATGATTGAGCGCGGCGGATTCAATAACCGTTTGCGATCTCTCAGTATTGACGTTTTGGAAAAGTGATGCCTCTGAAGGGTTGAATCCGCCTGAAGATGAGGAGGACTCTGATAAGCCAAAGAGTTCGGGGGCGTTTGGGGTCATAATTTGGAGCTTCTCGAGCGTGATGCCTTTTGCGGCCAGTGATTTTGTCAGATCGCTTAGCTGGGCCTGAATTTGGCTGGCTGTTGTCATTTTTTCTACAATGATGCGACCTCGAATACTGCCAGATGCTCCAAGGCTTTGGAGTTGAAGCTTAACCTTGCCCAAACTTTCTGGATTCAAGACCATTGAAATTTCTTGTCGAGAGACTTTCATCGATTCAACATCTGAATTGCTTGTCTCTGAAGCACTCGATAGGGCTTTGAGAGATTCGGCCACCCCACGGCTCAGTTGATCCCCGATGCTAAGGGTGCCCGTTGAACTGTCAGTGGTTTTGCCGCCGCTTAGGGAAGTATCAAACAGTCCGGCAGACAAATTGTTTGCTAACTGGTGTGATTCTTGTTGCTGAGGGGCTGAAAACGCTGAATGTTCTGAAGACGATTGGCTAAAATCCTTCTCTGGTGTTTGATTCACGCTTGAAACGCCTGAGTCATCCTGTTGTTTTAGGCTCTCAAAGAGGGAGGGCTCGTCTTGAACAATTTTTTCGGAGCTGTTTTGGTTCACCCTATTTTTTGCAAAATTACCTGAGGCGGCTTGCTCAGCATATTGTTCAGCGTATTGCTCAGCATGGATGCTCATTGCGCTCAAGAGCGCTGCTGTTTGGGATGAATCTGTTGCCAAAGGTGCTGCTAAAATGCCGTTATTTGAATCAATCAGGGCTTGTTGCGACGGTTCAAGGGTATCAGGCATCGTCAGGATGCTGTCAGCGGCTGTTATGCTCTCTGGCTGAAGATTGTTCGCTTTAAATTCTAAGCCATGGCCGTTTTTGATGTTCTGAAAAGCCCATGGCATGCTTGTTGTATTGCCAATAAACAGATGTTCAGGGGTTGCCTGGGTGTCTGGCCACGCCATGGTTGTGGATGCTTCAAGGGTGTCTGAAGTTTGTAGGGAGAGCGGTTGAAGGCACGGCTTATTTGCCAGCAGGGTCAAGAGCTCGTTCATCATTGCATCGGGTTTGGCGTGATTATCCGGTAGGTGGTAGATGTCACTGATTGGATCGGGTTCATTATTTGTCTGAAGGGAGCTTGTCGCTTTGATGCCCGTTGCCTCAAGGGGTGTCTCTGCTAACGGCGTTGGATGTGATTGCATGAGCGCTTGAACCATAGCGGCCAGGGCGTTGCTAAACTCGGAGGCATTGGTGCTTTTGGTATCGTCTTTTTGCGACCCGGCCGTGGCGGGTAGTGCCCCTGCCATTGTTGTTATGGCTGTTGTGGAAGACTTGCTGAGAGTGGTCTCTGTCACAGGCGTGCTCCAGGGAGGGTTGATGTGAGGGCTAGTTTGAATGTTGGTTTTGAGTGTATTGATGCGAGATGACATCAGCAATCATGGCCTCATCCACGAGCCATTCATGGGCAGCTCTGGCTTTTTGCCACTTTGTTTTTAAGGTGTCTACAGATTTTTCCCGCTTCATGGCTTCGGTTAAATACAGTTTGGCCTGCGCCACGGCTTTTTGTTGGTGCTGGGCTTTTTGTCTTAAATGGGTTTGCAGCGTTCGAATTTTTTGTGTATAGGCCATCAGGGTCATGTTGTGCCAGCCAATTTGCTCCGATTTGGGTTGTTCTTGACGGGCGGTTTCAATGGTGGTCTCCAGTGAGGCAATTTGTTGCTCGGTTATTCGAAGCGCTTGCAGGCATTGTGCCAGTGCCAACTGGCGGAGCTCAGTTTCGTGTTCACGGAGGGTGAGTGCAGCAGACAATGGAAACTTGCGGGGTGGCTTGACGCTAATGGCTGTTTTCTCCCTCATGTTTTAAGTTAGGCAAGGTATTGAACCCCTTTTTCTTGTTAAGATGGGCGATGTTTTTTTCAAACTTCTCTTTCTCTTGAATATACCGTACCTGCTTCTGTGGATGCGTACCTCATGTATTTGTTGGAACTTGTTCAAGTCGGCTGAACACGTTATTGTTAACTTACTTGAGTGATTGCGACTCCCGTCAACGCTGCGCATGCTTGTCACGTTTTCTATTTGGCAGAGATAGTATCAAGATCTTGCTAAATTACCCGTTACTAGGTTTAGAGACTCTTACAGAAGCCGTGCCGTGGCGGCACTATGTGATGGCCCCGCCTTCTGACGCATTGAAAGAGATATCAGATTGTAGAGATATCAGATGAAGGTTTGATTCCACGATGATGTGCCTGAAACCAGCTCCAAAACGTGCGGCAAAAGCCATGGCGTTGGTATTGGTGCTGTTTATTATCAATATTTTGCTCCTTGAAATTATCATGCTCAGCACGGTGGTCACCAAAGATTTAGGCACAGAAGGGGTGCTTCAAACGCAAAATCAGGTGGCAAAACGAGGGCTTGAAACCGCTTTTACCCGATTAAACCAAACGCTACAAAGCTATGTGCTTACCAATGGCACCGCTGGGGTTGAGGCTGCTTTTGCGCAAGGGGCGGCAAGTGCGCTGACTAATACGGTGGTGAGCACCACAAACCCAGAAACCTCAACCACAGAAAATTCGGCTCTGACGATTGATGCCTGGGTCAGTGCCCGGCGAGGAGATTATTACCAGATTAGTGCCCGTGCTCGCAGTGGGGATGTCGATTTAACCGCCACCCGCTGGGTTCGGGTTAAAAAGTGTGGCGGACTCATAACCTTGGTTACCGGAGATGATCGTCCTGGATTTTACTCTCTTGCAGTTGATAAAACGGGGCGTGCTTTTTTTGGGAATGGCGGGACGGTGACGAATGTAGGGAATTTTTACACGTGGTCAAACACTTCAGGACTTTCAACCCTAATGTTTAGACAATTATCATCCCCAGGGCGAGCTTCGGTAGTTGTAAATAGTTTGGGTCGTGTTTTTTTTGGTGACCGTTCTAACTTCTA
>JAYKJM010000011.1:0-15403 GCA_035285385.1 Vampirovibrionales bacterium | reverse complement strand
CTCATAGAGGACACCAAGGCTCTTGTGAATTTCAGCAGGATTCAAACGACTTCCTTGTTGAGGATTAAGGGCTAAAAGCTGTTCAAAGGTGCGCGCAGATTTTAGGGGGTATCCAGCTTTTTCATAGGCAATTGCAAGATTATAAAGGGTGGCGGGTTCATTAGCAGACAAATCAAGCGCGGATTCCAGTCGAGCAATAGCAGCTTCGGGTTGACCGTTTTCAAGCAATTGTTGTGCCTTCAAATTCAATTGCGCCACTGGCTTTCGATCCAAGAAGGCCTCAGGGTTAGCAACAACAGCTGCAAGGTCACTTGAAGAATGTTGCGGCTGGCAGCCCATCCAAAACAGGGCGGACACACAAAGAAAAACCAAATTAAAAGGCGTCAAAAAAAAGCGGTTCATATCGATTAATGGAGGAAAATAGCTTAATGGGATTGCGCCAAACTGACTGAAACCTTGGTAATACCCGCCAGCTGAGCCGCATCCATGGCACGGGTTAAGGCATCATGCGTGGATTGCGGATGCGCCTCAATCATCACGCCATCCGGTTTTTCTTGCTTGAGCTTTCGAAGTTGCATTGAGAGCATCAGCGGATCGACAGACTTGCCATCCAAAGCATACTCACCAGATTCATTGACCGTCAGCGTAATGGTTTTGGGTTGTTCAGTAATCGATTTTTCTTGTCCTACGGTTGGGACTGCCAGCTTGATGCCACTATAATTGAGCATGGGCGCCACAACCATCATAATAATCAGCAATACCAGAAATATATCAGTTAATGGCGTGATGTTGATATCACTAAAAACCTGGACTCGAGATGTTTTCATCAGACATCAGATTCCTTATAGAGCGGGCTCGGGGTTAACCGTTTGCTTTGATTGAGCAGGAACGCCAGCAACAGTCAGTTTTTTAAAGCCTGCATCACGGGCAGCCTCAAAAACAGCCATGATCTGCTCTGATTTGGTTTGCTTATCGGCGCGAAGGACAAGGGTTTGGGATGACGTCTGCGCCGTACTCACACGGGCATCACCCGAAGAGGCGGATTGCTCAGCGCGAGTCGCAGGATGCTTTTTGACCCAATCCTGAAGCAAACTGGCCAGATTATCCTTTGAGGCCTCAAGACCATTGACGTAGTAAGCGCCCTGTGCGGTCACTTCAACGGTCATTTTTTCGGGTTCTAAAGGCTTTCCGGCAGTGAGATCTGGGGTTTGAATATCCGCTCGCTGGCTTTGCATCAGGGGGGCTACAACCATCATAATAATTAACAGCACTAAAAAAATGTCTGTTAACGGCGTAATATTGATTTCATCAAATACGGTTGTAACACGTGCCATGTCAAGCTCTTGCCTTATCGATAACGCTCGGGCGATGACGGGGCACCGGCAGGTGGCAACTCAATAGCAGGATAGCCAGCAGACTGGCCGCCATAACCCGCAGAAGGAGCCGCGTAGGCGGGTCTCATTGAGGCACTTGAAGGAGATTGTACACTTGCTTCAGAGGCATGGGCATCGGAAGGGAACACACTCAAAAACAGCAGTTTCATTAACTGAAAATCGTCTTCATAACGGGCAACCACGCTTCGGAAATAGTTATTGACGGTAACAGCCAAAATGGCAACCCCCAAACCAAAAGCGGTTGCAATCAACGCCGAGCCAATGCCAAACATAATTTCGTTGGCCCCCGTGCTACCGGTGGTTTTACCCATTTCACCAAAGGTGAGAAGAATTCTGACAACCGTCCCAAAAAGACCCAAATAAGGCGCTACGGTACCAATGGTGCCAAGAACAGGGAGATTTTTCTCGAGTTTGCGTGCCGCCAAGGAGGTTGTAATGTCAAAGGCACGAGAAAATTGCTCACGTTGCTCACTCAAGATGCGAATCCCTTCCTCAGCCACTTCACCAACCACGCCACCCAACTGAGCGCTGATGATTTGTGCCGTCTCAAGGCTTCCACGCTGAAGCTCTCGTTGCAATCGCGTGACAAACTGAACCACATCGCGCTTGTTTTGATTATAAAAATAAAAGCGCTCTATAACGACAAGGAGGGTAGCCACCGACGCAAAAGCAATAGGCGCCAACACAGGCCAATCATTCTGAATAGTCCATAAAATCAGATTTCCGTTGACAGCAGCATCCATAAGAGGTCTCGTCCGTTGAAGGGGCAGGATAAAACAAAAAGTTTACACTACAAAAACAGAATCACAGTCCGTGCACTTTATAAAACTAGCACCATTAAATTTGAAAAGAGTAGCTAACTTGCAGAAATTTAAAAAACGGCAAAACGCGCACGCAGCCTGTTTACTATACACAAAAACCCGCCAGATTGCATCTAATTTTGCCAAGCCTTCGCAATTTGAATAAAAATCCAGACAAAAACACACTTAAAACACACACAAAAAAGCAGCCGTTGATTCACATTAAAAAAGCGAGCCGCCGATGAGACAGCCCGCTTTTCAGAAACAACAACACCGCTAGTAATTTGACATTGGGGGCAAAGCATTATTGTAGTTGGGCTTAGCATAAGAGCCGCCACCATAATTATTGAACCCACCTTGTGGCTGATATTGCCCCTGCGCAGGCGCACTGTAAGAACCACCGGTGTAGGGACTTGCGGTCAAAGGCTGCTCAAGAACCACCTGAAGAGGGGTTCCGCTTTTCAGGATCGCGTCTTGTCCTTTATTAACCAACGCACCGACGCCGCCTAGACCAGCACCCACGGCTGTTCCGTAAATGGCGCCTTTACCAACCTTACCTCCCGAAAGCGGCCCAAGCGCCGTTCCAAGCAGAGCACCAGCGGCGGCACCACCAGCTGTGGTCAAGGCGGCCTTGCCCGCCCTGCCACCAACAGAGCCTCCTTTAAGAAGTCCTGTGCCATCCTCGGTCATAATTTTAGCCATCATCGGCACCCGCTGACCATTAGGCAAGAGCGCACTCATGAAACGGACATCCAGCTGGCCATTTCGACCCGCACGCCCGGCAGAAACCACCGAGACAACCTGACCTTCCAGCTGGGAGCCCGCAGGAACGATAATGGCACCGCCGGCGGCAATGTCATTCGACAATGAGGCCACAAAGCGATCCCCAACACGTGCAAACTCACTGCTGATCTCCTGCGTCACGGTAGCAGACAGCGGCATACCTGCCGGCGCACTGACAACTCTGCCCTGAATCGGAGAAGCATTATAGTTGTTATTGCTGTAGCCGTAAGGATTAGCGCCAGCATTATTATTGTAGCCATAGGGATTGGTGCTGGCATTGTTGTTATAATCATAAGCGAAGGCCAGTGAAAAAGCCGAAAGAACCACACCACTTAGCAAGGACATCGTGAACAAACCCGAAAGCAACTTGGCACGGGAGGTGGTTTTATTACCAAACGCAGCTGTCATATCAATCTCTATGGCTCCATTTACAAAAAAATCCAAAAACCAAGAATTTCAAAGAAATAATTGAAACAACTATTGCAGACTAAATGCCATTATATCGCAAATATTAGCCTTAGGGCAAAATATTAGCCTCGCGGTATTTTAGAGTTCATTTTTAATATAAGCATTGCAGATTGTAACGAAGTCTCGGTAGATAGCAACACTTGAGATTCAGGGGTTTTATTTGCATCATTACGCTTTGTATTAAAAAATCGGGTTCGTTTAAGTATTGGCTTTGTTGAAGAAGTGAACGCGTGGTTTTTATGATAACCTCTGCCCCCTCGGCTCCTGTTGCTTTTGAAAGGCTTACGAGGCTTTTATGGATATACAGAATATTGAAATTAGTTCTCATTTAAAAAATTTTCGCGTTATTAGTCCTCCTCTTTTTGGAACAAGCAAAATCAAAGGGGATTATGTTGATGTGTAATTTTCAGGCGCTTCTAAAGAGAGATCTAAGCCTGTCAGTTTTTTCCATAATCCGACACAAGCAGTCAAAAGTTTCTTTCTATCACTCGGCCAGTTATTCGGAATATCCCGAGTGAAAAGAATCGAAAAAACTGAAAAAGCGAACATTACTGCTTTGGAAAAACATGTTCGAGAATTGGCAAAATTGGATCGCTCTTTTGAAAATCCATCAGGGCTGGATCAAGCAGCAAGGTATATTAAAAAAGAATGGGAAGCACTTGGGTTTAAAGTGAGAGAACAAACGTTCACTGTGCAAGGGAAACAATATAAAAACTTAATGATTTCTATTGGTCCTGCCAGTAGAGAGAAACTCATTGTTGGCGCACATTATGATGTCTGTGCGCATTAACCAAGTGTATCTCAATACCATACTTCTACCATTGGCGATCTGGCTAAATTGGCACACGATAAAACAGAAATAACGTATAAAGTTCGACATGATATGCCCGGAGCAGACGACAATGCAAGTGGTGTTGCTTCTCTTTTAGAATTATCCAGGTTACTTAAAGAAAGAGCATCTAAATTAGATAAGCAGATAGATCTTGTAGCCTTTACATTAGAAGAGCCGCCTAATTTTGCAACTAACAACATGGGAAGTGCGCATCACGCTGAATCAGTAAAAGATGATGTTAAAAAGATCAAAGGCATGATTGCTTTGGATATGGTTGGATATTTCAAAGATGAGAAGGATAGCCAAAAATATCCGTTACCTATCTTTAAATGGTTTCATGGAGATAAAGGTAACTTCATAGGAGTTATTGGTAATTTACCTGCTTGGGGATGGATACAGCAAGTTAAGCATACAATGGGGAGAAACACCGCCCTCCCAGTAAAATGGTTGAGCGCTCCCGACTTTATTCCAGGAGTTGATTTTTCTGATCATAGAAATTATTCCAGACTTGGCATTCCGTCCGTAATGATTTCAGATTTAGCGTTCTATAGGAACCCTCACTACCATCAGCACACTGATAAGCCAGAAACGCTAGATTATAAACGCATGGGGCAAGTTGTTGAAGGATTGTTAGGCACATTAATTAACATCTGATTTAAAAAATACTTGACCTAGCCAGCTTTTTTTCCACGTCTGCCCGATAAGCTGGGTCAGATTTGTATTTGGGATTCGACATCGCTTCCACCAGTTCTGAAGTGGAGCGGAAGACACCGCCGGAATCTCCGGCTGACCCCGTAAGAAGAGCAGGTTCATTTCCTTCCGACATATTGAATCGAGCATGGAGTCCTTTGACGGCCATCTTGGCTTGTTCCAGATTCCCGCTGTTGACCGTGGCGTTAAAGGCGTCAATTTCTTCGGTGGCTGGCGGGGGGCTCATGGCGGGCATCGCTACCGGCTTGCGGCAGTCTTTTGAGAATGAGCCCGCTTTAAAACACACCCCTCTTAAATTACTTGGCTTAAGTCTGGCCAATATGGCCTCTGAGCATGGAGATGCGGTTCGGGTCAAGAGCCCTGCCAAGGAGAATCAACACTTGATGCGTACCTTGGAGGTGGAACATCAACCCATTGAAGACCCCTCCATTGAAGCCGACTTGCAACATTTAAAGAGACATCTTGATTTAAAAACGGAAGGGGCATCAGGAATTTCTGTGGCGCCTGCGCTTGAAATGCCCGAGTACCAACCTAAAAACGAACGCCTTGTCGTGAGCATTATTAGCGGAAGCAACGTGTAGCCTGTTGACAGATATAAAAACGACCAAAATAGCCGCATCAAGGGCTTATAAAAGCTAAGACTGCCGTATTGACCCTAATGGGGCTGCAGCAAGAGACGCCATCTGGAATTCTTGCTGAATCGTCATAATACCCAACATGCGCCACTCCAGTTTCTTTTGGTTTTTAGCGTTCTGCCTTGCTTGAGCACTTTTTTCTTGAAGAACGCTTTTATTGCTGCAAGCTTAAGCCTCTGGTGAAAATCATGGATGCTGGCCTTATTGCAGGCATTTAAAAAGCGCCATAACACTTATTCATGAGCCCATTTAAAATGACTATTTTCTAAAGCAAATCCCAAAAAATTAACAAAATGAAATATATGCAAATAAAAGGCAATTTTTATAAAAAAATAATTTTTATTTGTTTATACAAAATAACAATTTTTAAATCATCCGAAATAGCCGCTTCTTCCCCCCCCTTCTCATCTTCCGATCCATCTTGTTAGGAGCTTAGTATGTCTTTATTTTCAATCTCACGGTTTCCTTTGACTGCCAGATACGCAGATACACGAATTAAACGTCAATATGGTAGCGTGTCGATAAATCAATTGTCTAATATGCGCTCTCATACACGCTCTCAGGCCATTTCGAATCCTCCAAGAGCTACCTATACCCCCACGTATACTCTAAGCATCAATGGAAGTCTGTGCCCCGGTGGCTTCCGTGAAGTTTCAAATCAAGTTCGCCGCTCATCTGCCACACAATTTGATGCCGTTTATTATTTAGGAACTAATCGTGATGTAGCAAGAGCTTATGGCGAAAATAACCTTGAAGGTGCAAAAGAACACTTTTTAACCTATGGCAAGAAAGAAGGCAGAAACCCCAACGCAAATTTTGATACCCAATATTATTTGAAAAATAATCCTGATGTGGCAGCCGCCATCACAGAAAGCAAAAAAAACAGTCAACGCATCCGTGAAGAAGCCAAAGGCTTTGATGCGGCTTACTACTTTAAAAATAACCCGGATGTCGCTACCCTTGGATGGGCACCCTCCCATTTCATCATGTTTGGTAAAAATGAAGGTCGCAGTCCCAATGCAAAATTTGATAGCGAATATTATTTGAAAAATAATCCTGATGTAGCGGCGGCCGTTGAAAAAAGCTCAAACAGTAGTCGGCTTATTCGTGAAAAGGCCAAAGACTTTGATGCGGCTTATTATTTAAAAACTAATCCTGATGTAGCCAAGGCCTATGGCGAAAATAACCTTGAAGGTGCAAAAGAACACTTTTTAACCTATGGCAAGAAAGAAGGCAGAAACCCCAACGCAAATTTTGATACCGAATATTATTTGAAATATAATTTTGATGTGGCGGGGGCTGTAAAAGCTGGACAAATAACAGCCTTTGATCATTATGTCGGCAGGGGCTTCATGGAAGGCAGACTCCCTAATGCTGCAAGCGACCCCCTCACCGCCTATGAACATTATGTCAGCAATGGTTTCGATGAAGGCAGACTCCCTAATGCTGAAAGCAAACCATTGACCGCCTTTGATCATTACCTCAACTATGGTTTCAAAGAAGGTAGATTTCCTTTTGAGCCTTAAAAGCCGACGAGTAATTAGTGCTCAAATACTTTACGATTTGAGCACTAAAAATTTACCCTTTACGTTCATAGCTGCTGTAAAGACGGTTGTCTTCAATATAATGTCGCACCCATTCGGGCACCCAGTAGCGAATCGACAATCCTTGTGCCACACGAGCCCGAATCGCTGTGGCTGATATCGATATTAGAGGCATATCAAGCCAATGAATAACCATGGCTGGATGAGAGAAAGACTCCTCAAAGCCATTGATAGATTTGCGCCAAGCACTCAAAAACTGGCAGTGCGCCATTAAGCTCTCTGCACGATGCCAACTTGGCACCGAAGTCAATGTATCGGCGCCCAGAATCATGTAACAGATGGCCTCTGGGGAAAATGCACCCAGTGCCTCAAGGCTCTCAACGGTATAACTGGGTGAGGCATGGGTTATTTCACCCGACCATACTGAAAAAGCCGGATGATGAGCGGTGGCACGGCGAACCATTTCCAGTCGATCCTGAGCCGGTGCCAAACTGGTGTCACTGAGGCGATTTGGGGGCTTCCCAGAGGGGACAAACACCACACGTTCAAGGCTGAATTGTTGGCGGGCACACTCAGCCAACATCAAATGACCCATATGAGGCGGGTTAAACGTGCCAAAAAAATAGCCCGTGCGCGTGTTGCAATGCATGGCATGAGTTTATGGACAAATAGGCCTATAAATCAATGATTACCTTGCTCAGCGCAGTTAAGCCTATTAAAACTCATTATTATTTAAGTCGCCGCAGGCATGGGCCGCAAAGCTGCCAACTGCATGCTAAGGCGGTCATACTCAACCACCAGGGCACTGACAGTTTCTGTGGAGGCTTCAGGCTGTGCCATCTGTTTGCCAAGCCCAGACTCAACCATGGCCATCCGGGAGGTAATCTCCCTGATTTGAAGGCGCACTTGGATTGGACGGGTTATTTTTTGAAACCACGGTTTTTTAGATAAAACCTGCAGGAGCTTTTTCAAATCATCTTTAACGCCTTCTAAAAAGTAAAATCCTTGATCCAGAAGAGCCTCATGAAGCATTAGCAGACGCTGTGCCATTTTTTGGTGAGCCTTTTTATCATCCTGCCCCAGGCCAAAACACAGCTGGCGAAAAAGCCGCTCACGTTTATAGATCAGCGTTTGAGAGCGACTTTCAAGCAAGCAAATCGATTGTCGAACCTCGCGGGTCTTGTGGGTCAAGGTTGTTAGCAAGCTCAATCGAGCCTTAATTTGAAGCAGCTCACCGTCAATAGCCCGAAGCTTGATGCCAAACCTCGTTTGCGGGTTTGGCAAGTGTTGCGCCAGACTGAGTTGCCCCTCATGATCCAATCGATTCAGGCAAGTGCCCACGACGGGTTTTGAGCTATGACTGAGAAACCGCTCGCTGGAGAAAGGATTGAGCGTATCATCATCCTCACCGGGTGGTTGCGGCTGAGGCGAGCGAGAGTTCTCTTGATTCTGGTGCTGGCAATGCATGGATGCATCCGCCTGTTGCTGCACATGAGCCGCCAAAAATTGCCCAAGGCTTGCCGATTCACGATGAGAAGCAGACCAGCCAGGCACTTTAAAAATAGGCTGTAAAAAAGTCTCATCCTGTGTTTGAGAAGCCTGAAGCTCTTGAAACTGATGTTCAGATTGCATCTTGGCTGTTCTCCTTGAGCTTTTAACGCCTTCTCTGTTTAAAATTTGGCTCCATTTGGCCGCTCTTATATTCAAAAAGAGCAAGCGCATCACTCTGTTTTATCGAGCGTACTTAACTTTGAGTGAAAAACAAGGTAATCATGCAACTTTCGACACAAACCCTCAACACTATTGAAAGCTTTTTAGCCAAGGCCATGCCATCAACTGTAATCAGGAAACTGTAATCAGGCCGCGACAAAATCAGGCCATTAAACGCTAGGCAGGTCGTGAACTCTCTGGTATAACCAGAGACAATAAATAAATATATAAAAAATGCTCATCCACCGTTGATGTTGCTTGTTGGTCTGGATCAGTTGCCGATGTCTGCCTCCTTCTCCGCGTTTCAACAGACACCTCAAGCAGGCTATGCGCACTTCAAAGAAACCCTTCCTCCTGCTCAGGTTTGGATTATCGATGATGATACGCTGGTCACCCAAAGCCTCTTGACGCTGTTTGAGCTGGAAACCTCACACGTCATTACCGCCTTTAATAATCCCAAAAAAGCCCTCGAGGCGCTTGAAAACCTCCTTGGTGAAGGCGCAGGGATACCTGAGGTCATCATCTCGGATTTTTTAATGCCTGGTGGCATGGATGGCATCTCCTTTTTGAGTCAGGTTCGCCAAAAACTGCCAGATACAACCTGTATTTTACTGACGGGCTATGCCGACAAGGAAAATGCCATTGCCGCCATCAATCAGGTTGGGCTCTACCGCTACATTGAAAAACCTTGGGATAACTCGACCTTACTGCTGACGCTTAAAACCGGCATCGAGCACGCCCGCCTCACCGCCCAGCTGCGCAATACCATTGAGGATTTAACCGAGGCCAAACAGGAGCTTTTTAATACCAACAAGCATCTTGAGCATGTGGTTGCGCTGCGAACCCGTCAATGGCACGCCGCATTCTCTGAACTTCAAACCATCATTACCCAAACTGTCGATGCCATCATCACCCTGGATGCTCAATGGCAAATTGTGACGCTGAACCCGTCAGCCAGAACCCTCTTAGCCCAAGCATTTGGCCGATCAGAACTTAGCGACTGGCAATCTGCCTCCTGTGCCCATGCCTTTGAATCGGCTATTTTGGGTCAGGTATGTGAAGGGCAGCTGGGCTCTGTACCGGTTGAGTACACCGTTTCCATGTTTGAAGCGGAATCTGCACCCGATACCACTGTTAACGGGGCATCCCCCTACCATCAGGCAAAATATATTGTGGTTCTAAGAGACATTGCGCGCCGAAAAGAAGCGGAGCGCCTGCGAGATGATTTTGTCGCCACCCTGACCCATGATTTAAGAACGCCCTTGTTGGCCACCATCCAGACACTAGGGTTTTTAACCGATGGCGTGATGGACCCCCTCACTGAGAAACAGATGCCCGTGCTGGCCATGATGAAAGACAGCCACGAAAGTCTTTTGAGTCTGGTAAACACTTTGCTGGATGTTTACCGCTATGAGTCTGGCAAGCAACGACTCATTTTTGATACGGTTGATGTTTTAGCGCTCATCAAACGCGTGTTAGACACCTTAGGCTCACTGGCTGAGGCGAAGAATCAAGATTTAACCTTGACATGCGCTTCAAAAGAGTCATGCTCATCCTGGAACGTCTTGGCCGATAGCAACGAGATTCGGCGTGTTTTGACCAATTTAATTGGCAATGCTATTAAGTTCACCCCTGAAAAAGGCCAAATCAAAGTCCATATTTCAACCGATAACCATCGTGTGCTTGTCAGCGTTAACGATAATGGCCCTGGCATTCCCCCTGAAGACGTCAGTACCCTGTTTGAACGATTTGCCCAGGGAACGCGACTCCATCGTGTTTCAGGCAGTGGGTTAGGCTTGTTTTTAAGCCAGCAAATTGCAAAAGCGCACGGCGGCCAAATCCAGATTGACAGCACAGTGGGCTCGGGAAGTACGTTTACGCTCGTGCTGCCACAATAAATCTATCTAGAACAAAATGTCTTATTTAGTTTTAATGGGCGTTGTTATTAACTCTGTCTCAAAAGCCTAGCCGATGTCTTGCCCATACATGAAAGATTTTGAGTGTATATATTTTAAACTGGATATCTTAAGATATCTTAAAGAAAGATACTATTTATATTAAAAGCAACTCAAAACCTTAGAAAACTCTATTTATTTATTAATTAAATAAAAACATAGACATAGTCATAATTGCTTGTCATTCTCTGTTTTTGAATATTTTAGCCACTGGTTTTCAACTTTTTAAAAACGTCAAGAGATTCCGCCTTGGCCACAGCGTGATCCACAATGGGCAAAGGATAGCGACTCGATACCACCGCACCAAGTCGCGCTGGAAACATCTTATGTGTCGACCCATGGGTTGCTACATGAGTTGTTAGGTTGTTAAACGCTAAATACTTAGAGGGCTCGTGAATCATGGGGGCAGCCAGGCTTGTAAGTTCTGGCAGCCAACGGCGAAGATAATCACCTTGACTATCAAACTTCTGAGATTGCAGCCATGGGTTAAACACCCGAAAATAGGGAGCCGCATCCGCACCACAACCAGCAATCCATTGCCAACCCATCGTATTGCTGGCTAAATCAGCGTCCACAAGGGTATCCCAAAACCAGCGTGCACCCTCAAGCCAGTGCAGCCGAAGATCCTTAACCAGAAAAGACCCCACAATCATCCGCACACGATTATGCATCCAGCCGGTTGCCCACAGCTGACGCATTCCCGCATCCACAATCGGATACCCCGTCTGCCCCGCTTGCCAGCAGGCCAACTGGTGATCATCGGCACGCCATTGAAACTGCTGAAACGCAGCTCTTAAAGGCGCATGAACCGTATTTGGGAAATGCCACAATAAATGATACGCAAATTCACGCCAGCCAATTTCTTTGATGAATTTAATGGCGGAGGCTCGGGGAGTCTCGGCCTTATCACCCTTGATCCATTCACCAGCATGGTATTGAGGGGTATTGGCCGTGGTGGTTGCGGCAACCACCGCATGCAAAATTTGTCTTGGGCTGATTTCACCAAAATGCAAATGAGCCGAGAGGCTCGAAGTACCTTGCTCAGCCGGAAAATCTCGATGACTACTGTAGCGCGCCATGGCATTTTGCAGAAAATTATTCAGGGATGCCTTGGCACCCTTTTCTCCAGGTTGCCAACAGTGGCCAAAGGCCGCATCCCACCCCAAAGCAGGCAGCAGTTTCAACGTTGCTAGCGCGTCGGACTTAGGCCATGCCTGGGGTGATGTCAAGACGGCTGGCAGCGCATGGGCTTGTGGTGCATTTTGCAGCAGCTCAACTGTGGGTGCCAAAGCACGCCAAAAGGGGGAATAGACCTGATAGGGCTCTGCTTGTTGATTTAAAACCGTCCCAGGCTCACTCAGCACATTACTCCAGAAAAATTGCATCTGAAGCTTTTGGCCAAAATTTTGCAGAAGCACCTTTTCAAGCGTGGCTTGCTGCAATCTGGCTGCAGGTTCAACGCGAGCATCGGCAAAGAGAGCCACCGCAGCGGTTTCTTGAATCAGAGCAGATAAAATTTGGGCACTATCGCCCACACGCAAGATTAATCGGCTGCCGCGGGATTTTAAATCATCAGACAGCGCCTGCAAACTATGATGCAACCACCATCGACTTGCCGCCCCAGGAGGCCAGTCTCCTTCCTCTTGAGGCGACCAGCAATAGATAAACACGGGCTTCAGGCCAAGCTCAAGCGCAGCTTGCAACATCGGGTTATCTGACAACCGAAGACATTGTCGCAACCAGATGATAGCAACCCCCCTACTTTGGCTGCTTAAATCAGTGGCCTCTTGGCGGCATGGCTCGATCATGAACTTTTTAGACCTTGAATCACTCGTCGAAACACCGCCTGCACCTCTGGGTGTTCACCCAGGGCAGGTAGTTGTTCAAACGTCACTTGAGGATACTGAGCCCGCGCATCCAAAAGCAGTTGAGGGATATCGCGATTGACATGGGCGCCACCGGAGGCCATAAACAAGGGCAGCACCCGAATATGATTGGCGCCATTGGCCATTTGCGCTTGCATGACGTCAGCAAGGGTAGGGGTCGTCATTTCTAAAAATGCCAGAGGAAGGTTCAAATCACTTGCAAGGGCAAGAAAAGGACTTTGCCATCGGGCATCTCGACTACCGTGGGCTAAAAGAATCAATGCAGATTTCATTTAGGTTATGTTAAATCAAAGCACCTGCTAAAAACACCTCACAACAAGAGCCGTTACGTTGGCCGTTACCTTTCTGAGAGAAAACCTTGCGTTAGGGGTCTCTTTCAGGTTGAATAAATTGTCGCAGTGCTGGCAGCCTACTTCTAGTGGCACATGTCCGTTGCATTTGTTAGTGGCGTGTCTCAGGTGATCATTACATCAAGACTATCCAGACTGAACATCATTATTTTTAATGAAATTTGTTTTAAGCTTTTTAAGCACATTTATTTTTTTAAGAAGGAAGCTCCAACGTGGCCAAGAAAGTTACCGCCAAAATCAAACTCCAGTTACCTGCAGGCAAAGCGAACCCCGCCCCTCCGGTCGGCCCGGCGTTGGGTCAGCACGGCGTCAACATTATGGGATTTTGCAAAGAATATAACGCGGCCACGCAAGACAAAGCCGGTCAGATTATTCCGGTAGAAATCACCGTCTACGAAGACCGCTCGTTTAGTTTTGTGCTCAAAACCCCGCCGGTATCATTCCTGATTGCACAAGCGGCTGGCATTCCCAAAGGCGCAGCCAACCCAAAAATCGAGGCGGGCAAGCTCACCGAAGCCCAAGTTCGCCAGATTGCTGAAACAAAGCTTAACGACATGAATGCCATCGATATTGAAGCCGCCATCATGATGGTTAAAGGCTCCGCCCGCAGTATGGGCGTCACCGTTTCTTAAACATTTTTAAGTCCCCTTTTTAAATTTAAAATTTGTGACTATCACATTTTTTAAAATGCACGTTTATCCTTGATCGTTTGTACGTTTGGCAAGCTGCCCAAGTCGCATCAAAAAATCGCTTTTTCAAGCCTTCGTGACCCAAGTACTTGCATGTTCCCCTCAGTAACGGAGATCGTCACTTATGCCCCCCGCTCAAAACACCACCCGAAAAAAAACCAAGCGTCAACAAGCCTTTGAAGCTGCCTTATCGGGCTTAAGCCAACCCGCCGGAGCCCTTGAATCCGCATCAGCCCTCAAGGCGGCCGTTGCGCCTGTAGCCAAATTTGACGAGGCCTTTGAGCTTCATGTGAATCTTGGCATCAACATGAAGCATGCGGATCAGCAGGTTCGAACCACCGTTGTGCTGCCCGAGGGCACGGGTAAAACCGTCCGTGTGGCCGTAATTGCCAAAGGCGAAAAAGTCCGTGAAGCGGAGGCCGCCGGTGCGGATGTGGCAGGCTCAGACGAGCTGATTGAAAAAATTCAGAAAGAAGAATGGTTTGAGTTTGACGTATTGATTTGTACGCCAGACATGATGGCACAGTTGGGTAAACTGGGTAAGGTGCTTGGCCCCAAAGGGTTGATGCCCAACCCAAAAGCAGGCACGGTGACCGCCAACGTGGCCGATGCCATCAAGAATGTTAAAGCTGGTCAGGTGGAAATTCGCCCTGACAAGCAGGGTAGCGTTCACGTGGCCATTGGTCGTTTGAAGTTCACGCCTGAGCAGGTCACAAGCAACGCCCTGTCGTTGTTTGATGCCATTGTGCGTGCCAAACCTGCTGCCGTCAAAGGGACGTATATTAAGTCGGCGTATTTAACCACCACCATGGGGCCAAGCATTCAGCTTGACATCCCGCGTCTGACCGCTGAAGCGCGCACGGTGGCCTAAAGCCACAGGCAAGATATGGCCGAAGAGCCACGAGGAGCTATTTTGATTCGCTTCAATAACTATCGTGATTTAAATGAGCCACAAAAGCTTCTGTTTAATAGGTTGAAACAACAAGGTGGCTTAAGTATACAGCGAATCACGCAAGGTGGCGCACCGGTTAATATACCGGTGCGTGTGCTGGGAGTACGTGGGCAAAAGAACGGTAAATTAATACTGACTCTACAACCGCTGGCGTACCCAAATAATCTTCGCCCTCAAGATCTTATCGGCGAAAAAAATTGGGATTTTCTGTATCACCCAAGTTTGTTTAAACCTGCTCCCGCGCAATAACGATTCATTCTTTGCGCTAATGCGCTTGACTTCAAAACGCTTGAGAGAACCCCTGTTGAAGGTTCTCTCGTTCAAAGAACGCCGGGGTGGCAGAGGCGCTTGATTTAACGCTTGCAAAATCGTTGTTTACTGGATAGTCTAGACCCTGGAAATGTCTTTGGGCTTAAGGGTTTATTCTGTACACTCAAAAGAACTAATTCTTTACGAAATTTTGAGCAACACGCATCAAAAAAATGCAAAAAAAGTCAATAAAAACCAACAAAAAAGCCCATACTAGAACCCCATTTTTTTGCATAACGTTTTTTAAGCGTGTTTTCTTTTTTTTGAAGTTTCTTGTTTTAAATGTCTTGTCGAATGTATCAAGAAAGTACCCCCACGATGCCCACCATGATCGAACTCTCCCGCCCGCAAGCCGATGTCAAAAATCTGGAGCTGGCCGCCATGG
>JAYKJM010000010.1:0-10732 GCA_035285385.1 Vampirovibrionales bacterium | reverse complement strand
CTATGAAAAAGCTGGATACCCCCTAAAATCTGCGCGCACCTTTGAACAGCTTTTAGCCCTTAATCCTCAACAAGGAAGTCGTTTGAATCCTGCTGAAATTCACAAGAGCCTTGGTGTCCTCTATGAGGTGATTGCAGAGTCTTATTTGAGCGGATCTCCTCCTGAAGCCGAGCATCCGGATGGCTTTGATGAAGACATCACTGCGGGGGCAGCGCCTGAAACTCAAAAAAAAGCCAAGCCGAATGTTCCAGAAGCTGAAAAGGCGTATCGAGTCGCTATGAATCATTACCAAAAAGCCATTGAGGCCGGCAGTCCAGAGAGTGAACCCATCCATCAGCAAATCCGGGACATTCAAGCGCAACTACAAAAGGGTATCAAAACCCCATTGCAATAGCAAAAATAAACCCTGTAACCAAAAGGCCACAGGGTAGGACATAGGCTAGGTTGTTTGTTAGTGAAGTGTGAAAAAACTGCGGCTCTAAAAGCCTGATATCATTGAAATAGCGGTCAGCCATTTTTCTGAATTTATTAATGGATGGTGGGCGATTGTCAGTGAGCCCGCGGTACCAAAACGCTATCCTGAGACTTGTATTGCTGAAATCCAGTCAACCAAGGGGCTGTTGTTAAGACTTTATTTTAGCCCTGTGTTTATATAAAAACAATTAAAAAGCCAAAAGTGATAGAAAACATCGATTATAGATATCAATTTAATATTTATTTATGATTTGGCAGATATAAGCTGTCAAACTGATATTGTAAGACAATAAAAAAGATATCACTCACCCCTTGCATGAGACCCAGAACTTTTAAAACCGATTTTTTTAAACTGTGAGTTACGACTAGAATAACGCCAGAGATACTAGGATGCTTGCTCGATCGCGCTTATTTGATTTTCAGGTGGATATTGCAGACCGCCTAAGTGACTATGTGCAGGCGCTGCTTGAGCGATTAACGTCTGATGCGCAAAAAGCCTCAAAGCACCCGTTGACGGTGGTGACAATTAATCCTGAGATGATCATGGCGGCCGAGCGTCAACCGTGGCTGAAAACGTTTTTGTGTGAGGCGTCGCTGGTGTTACCCGATGGTGCTGGCGTGGTATGGGCGCTCAGACGTGCTGGTGTTTGGGTGAATCGAATGCCGGGCATTGAGTTTTCAGCGTTGCTGCTTGCTGAGGCTGCCCGTCAGCAACTTTCTGTGGCGCTGATTGGCGCCTCGGCAGAGGTGAATCAAAAAGCGGTTCAAGCATTAACGGCTCGCTATTCTGGGTTGCGGGTGGTGTATGCGCATTCTGGATTTTTTACGGATGCGACGGACGAGGAGGCGGTGGCCAACGCGTGTGCCAATCATCATCCCCAGCTGGTTTTTGTGGCGTTGGGTGTGCCTAGGCAGGAAGCCTGGATGCATCGTTATGCCAGATTGTTTAATCCGCAAACCGCTTTTATTGGCGTGGGGGGAAGTTTCGATGTTTGGGCGGGGGTGGTTCGTCGAGCCCCTCAACTAATGTGTGCGTTGAATCTGGAGTGGCTCTGGCGTTTGCTGAGCCAGCCGTTTCGGATTCGCCGAGCAGGCCCGCCGCTTGCGGCTTTTGTGTGGCGGGTTTTGACGAAATCTTCTTAAATTAACTGGGTGGCGTCTCTAGAACCCCGCGTAAATCATATGGCGTAGCCCCGCTAATGCTCACCTGAGCGATTTGCCCGGGCATCAGCTCACCTGACATGTGGGTTTTTGGCACTTTGACCGTTACCACGGGATCGACTTCGGGGGCATCCCACTGGGTGCGACCCTGAAGCAGGCCGTTTTCTCGGACCAGGTCAATCATCACCGGCAAGATTTGCCCAACCAGTGCCTGATGAAGCTCGTAGGAAACCGTTTGTTGTGCCGCCATAACCCGACTGCGTCGTTGTTTGATCTCTCGTTTGGCGACTTTGCCATCCAGATGTTGGCTGGCGGCGGTGTCAACATCAGAATATTCAAAGACGCCCACGCGATCAAACTTGACGCTTTGGAGGGTTTCAATGAGGTGTTGCACGTGGGCTTCGGTTTCGCCTGGAAACCCGACAATAAACGTTGAGCGCAATCGAATACCAGGCACGGCGCCTCGAACCCGCTGCGCAAAATCAGCCAGGTCGTTGATGGGGCGGCCCATGCGCTTGAGCATTTCAGGGTGGCTATGCTGCAAGGGGCAGTCGAGAATTTTTACGACTTTTTCACATTCTGCAAAGGCTTTAAGCAAATCGTCCGTGACGTTAGTCGGGTAAGCGTACAAGATACGAATCCATTGGAGATCTTTAATCTCATTGAGGGCATAAAGCAGCTGAGCAAGGGTTTCGCCGTGATCTTTGCCATAGCTGGTGGTATCTTGTCCAACCAGAATCAGTTCGCGCGCGCCAGAGGCGACCAATTGGCGCGCATTCTCGACGACATTGGCAATGGGGCGGCTTCTGAAATCGCCTCGCATGCTTGGAATAATGCAAAATGTACAGCGATAATCACAGCCCTCGGCAATTTTGAGATACACCCATGGCCCCAGGGTCACGTGCTGACGGACATGGTCTTCTTCTAACAGAAACGTCGGGTCTTGCTGAACAGCCAGGACACGCTCACCTTGGCTGGTTTGACGCACAATGCTGGCAATGTCGGGCACTTGATCAATGCCTACCACGGCTTCCGCTTCGGGAAACAGATCCAGCAGCTCGCCCTGAAATTTTTGTGCCAGACAGCCTGTAATCAGCAGTTTTTTACCTTGCTCGGCCAGTGTGGCCAACGCCTCGACAGATTCTTCCTGCGCTTTTTCGATGAACGCACAGGTATTGACCAAGACCACATCGGCCTCAGTTTCGTCTTGCACCAGCGTATGACCATCTTTGGCCAAGAGGCCGAGCATGGTTTCGGTATCGACGAGGTTTTTGGCACATCCTAGATGCACAAACCCAATTTTTCGGCCTGCCGGCAGGCTCGCCAAATCTGTTGAAGCGGCCAGATGAGGCAAGGAATCTTGAAGCGTTGTTGAATCAGTCAGTGGGGGCATGGTTGAGCAGGTTACCGTTCTCTCGATTTTGTTGTAAAGCGTTTAAAATTTTGAACAAGGTCGGGTTAATGGCATTTAAACCTGTGACGATTACCGAATCAAAACGATTATTGTTTCAGCATTTCGGCGACAAGGAAGGCCAGCTCAATGGATTGGCTGGCATTGAGGCGCGGATCACAGGCGGTTTGGTAGCGCTCTAGCAATTGCTCGTCAGTAAGGGCTTGCAAGCCACCGGTGCATTCGGTCACGTTCTGGCCGGTGAGTTCCACGTGAATGCCGCCGGCATGTGAGCCTTCAGCGTTATGAATCTGGAAGAAACGGCGGACTTCATCCAACACCGACTGGAAATTTCGGGTCTTGACGCCGCTTCGTGAGGTGATGGTATTGCCATGCATGGGGTCGCATACCCAGGCCACAGACAGGCCGGCTCGTTGAGTGGCTTGAATCAATGCGGGTAATTTGGCTTCAATCTGATCTGCCCCCATGCGACTGACCAGCGTCAGACGCCCCGGGTCATTGAGGGGATCCAGTCGCTCGGCCAGTTTGAGCAGGCCGTCGATGTCGGTATTTGGCCCAACCTTGAGGGCAATGGGGTTTCGAATGCCACGCAAAAACTCTACGTGGGCGCCATCCAGTTGCGCTGTGCGGTAGCCAATCCAAAGTAAATGCGCGGAGCAGTCGTACCATTCGCCGCTGGTAGAATCAACCCGGGTGAGCGCCTCTTCATAATTGAGGTGCAGCGCTTCGTGGGAGGTAAAAAACTCTGTCTCGCGAATGCTGGGTGTGGTCTCACTGGTCAGCCCACAAGCTTCCATAAAGCCCAGACACTCACCGATACGAGCGGCCAGCTCACGGTAGCGCTGTGCCTGGGGGTCGCTGCCCAGAAAATCCAGCGTCCAGCGGTGCACCTGGTGCAAATCGGCATAGCCGCCTTGGGCAAAGGCACGCAGCAGGTTGAGTGTCGCTGCCGATTGATGATACCCCTGTAAAAGCCGGTTTGGATCCGGATTTCGACTTTCTTGGGTGAAGGCCTGATCGTTAATCAAATCCCCCCGGTAACTGGGCAGCGTGACGCCATCAATCGTCTCGGTATCGCTAGATCGAGGTTTTGCAAATTGACCTGCCATGCGGCCTACCTTCACCACAGGCATCTGGGCGGCAAACGTCAGAATAATGGCCATTTGCATCAGCACGCGAAAGGTGTCACGAATTTTGACGGCGTGCAGCTCGCTGAACGATTCGGCGCAATCTCCGCCTTGAATCAAAAACGCTTTGCCCTGAGCTACATCGTGCAACCGGCGGCGTAGTTGACGCGCCTCGCCCGCAAAAACGAGAGGAGGCCACTGTTTTAAATGGTTTTCAACCTTTAGCAGGTTATCCAGACTGGGGTAGGTTGGCATTTGAACCACAGGACGCTTACGCCAGCTGTCGGGACGCCAGTTGTTGAGGCTAGGATGCGGGGTATAGGAAGGGATAGCAGGACTGGGAAATGTCATAAAAAGTACTCTGAAGTTTAGGGAAAAATTTTGTTAGAAAACGAACGGCGCGCAACGGCGCGCATCATTGGCGCTCAAAAAACACACATGCAATAACCTAGGTGTGCTGTTATTAAACCATAAGGCTTCTTGGCATTCAGATAAAGCCAAGAGAAGCGTGCCTGAATTGTTGCATGATGCAACAAATTCCGGGTTTTTGCGCCGCTCAACGCTTGGCGCGGCTTTTTGGTTGCGGTATAACGCTTTTGTCTATTGAAATTTATAGTCGTCAGCGTTCAGGCTGCTGACCAAGACTTGAGAGCGCAATTTTTTAAAAAATCAGGTTGCAATAGACGGTTTCATCATTATGAGCTTATCTTGCAGGATTTCTGTTTTTTATGACCCTTACTGACGTTGCCCAGTCTCACGGTGTGTCATTGCCCAGCGCTTATACTGATGCGCTGCGCCAGCTGGCCGATGCATACGGCATGACCTGTTTTTACACGGATATTTGGAACAACGAGCGTTGGGCTTCAGATGACACGCTGAAAAAAGTGTTAATGGCCTTTGGTTTGCCAGAAAAGACGTTTCATTCTGTTGAAAATATTCACCAAGCCTATCTCGATCGCCAAGCTGAGGGGCGAGCTCAGCTAATGCCACCCGTCTGGGTGCATCGTCAGGCAGAGGGACGTTGTCATTTACCTGTGAATGTGGCTGCCCCTGCCACAGCTCGCTGGCAAATCTCGCTGGAATCTGGCCTGACAACTCCTGAGGGCATCGACTTGACGGGTGACGCTTCCGTTGAGCCGGTCAATGGCCACGGCCCGGTTACCATCTGCCTGCCAGAAGGTTTGCCACTGGGTTATCACCAGGTGTCGCTGACGGTGGATGGTGTGTCGGCCACCACGCGTCTTATTATTACCCCTTCGGCATGTTATTTGCCAAATGCCTTGCAGGCCGATAATAGCCATAGTTGGGGGATTTCAAGTCAGTTATATGGTTTGAACTCTCATCGCAATTGGGGCATGGGCGATTTTAGAGATCTGGCTCAGGTTATTCAGTGGTCTGGCCGGATGGGTGCAGGCTTTGTGGGCATTAACCCCTTGCACGCCCTGTTTCAGCATAATCCTAACCAGGCAAGCCCTTATAGCCCATCCAGTCGTTTTTTCCTGAACCCGCTCTATCTTGATATTGAAGCCATTGAGGAGTTCTCGGCAGACGAGGCGTTGTCGCAGAAAGTTCAAAGCCATGGGTTTCAATTCCAGATAAAAGCGCTGCGGCATATGCCACTGGTTGATTATGAATCGGTTTGGAGCATCAAGAAGGATTGGCTGGAGCGCCTGTTTGCCCGCTTTGTAAGCGATCATTATGATGTTTCCAAAAATGTAGCCAAAACGCCCCGCGGGCAGGCTTTTTTGAATTTTGTGCAAAGCAAAGGGCCTCGTCTGGAATCCTTTGCCCTGTTTGAAGCCTTGCAAGAGTGGCACTATCGTGAAGATATGAACCGCTGGGGCTGGGTTTGCTGGCCCAAAGAATATCACGATCCAAAAGGGGCTGCCGTCGATGCGTTTGCCCGAGGAAATCGTGAACGCATTGTGTTTTGGATGTATACGCAATGGCAGGCTGAAGAGCAGATGAAAAATGCCAAAGCGCTTGCTCATGAACATGGCATGACGGTCGGTATTTATGGCGATATCGCCGTGGGAGCCGACCGCGGTGGCTCTGAAGTCTGGAGTCAGCAATCGCTCTATGAGTTGGATATGAGCGTGGGTGCCCCGCCTGATCTTCTCAACATGCAGGGTCAAAACTGGGGTCTGCCGCCCTTAAATCCCCATAAATTGCGCCAGGTCGCCTATGAGCCCTTTATCAAGATGATTCAGGCTAATATGGCTCATTGTGGCGCCTTGCGGATTGATCACGTCCTGGGGCTCTACCGGATGTATTGGGTGCCGGCTTTCTCATCGGCCGCAGATGGCGTTTACGTGCGCTATCCCTTTGATGATATTTTGGGCATTTTAGCCTTGGAGAGCCATCGCCAGCAGTGCATTATTATTGGCGAAGACCTTGGTACCGTGCCGCAAGAGGTTCAGCATGCCATGGCACGCTGGGGGATGCTTGGGTATCGGGTGTTGTATTTTGAGCAAGAGCAGGACTCTGCTTTTACCAAGCCTCAAAATTATTGGCTTCTTACACTGGCCACCCTGGGAACGCACGATTTAGCCACCTTGCGCGGTTATTGGCTGGGCTTTGATATTGATCAACGACGTCAGCTTCAGTTGTTTCCCTCTGATGAAGCCGAGGATGCCCAACGCTTTGATCGCGGCAAGGCTCGCTATTTCTTGTTGAAAGCGCTTGTTGAAGAAGGCCTCATCTCAGAAGAACGACTTCAGGCGGTGCAGCGCAACGAATACTGGTTTGATGATGAGCTGACGATTGCTGTGTATCGCTACCTGATGCGCACCAAGTCAAAATTGCATGCCATCCAGCTGGAAGATATCCTTGGGGCGCTTGAGCCTAATAATGTCCCGGGTACCGTTTATGAGCATCCCAACTGGCGTCGAAAATTGCCCCTCTGGCTCGAAGATCTTCAGGCTGATGCTCGTCTCAATCCGCTGATGAGTGTTCTTGAGCAGGAGAATCTGTTATAGAGCCCATGAATCCCTTGTCTGACGATTCTCGTGCTTCTGAAGAGCCTGAGAAAGTGCCGCCTCCCTCCAGATTTGGGAAAACGTCAATCAGGTTTCATTTAAATCCTCTCAGCGCTGGTCGATGGGGCTTATCCCCGAACGTCATCCAGTGGCTCTGGATTGCTGGCATTACAATTTTTCTGTGTCTTTTTATCTTTTGGCCTTCTTGGCGCTCTCAGCTTAAACTGCTAGAGCTCAAAACCCTCGATTGGCGATTAGCAACCTCCCCTGCGGATGCTCTCTCTCCCTGGCTTAGGGGATGGCATGCCAGTGATGATATTGCCGTGGTGGCATTTGATGATGCCGCGTTAAATGCGTTAAGCGTTCGTTATGGCGCCTGGCCCTGGCCAAGAAGTGTTCATGCCCGTTTAATTGAGGCGCTTAACCGTTTGGGCGCCCGTGCGATCGTCATTGATTTATTGTATTTAGGAGCAAAAGACCCCAAAGATGATGCCCTCCTCGTGAAAACCATTCACGATAATCCCAACGTGATTATGAGTGCTAACCTTCAGCAGGATGGTACGCTGCAAGCACCTTTTTCGGGTTTGCTAGCAGCTGCACAAGATCGAATGGGCATAGTCAATTATTACCGAGATGATGATGGTGTTAGCCGTCGGATGCCGCTTTGGTTTGACCTGAAGGTGGCTGCTGGCCATTCTGCTGACAGAGTTTTTTCTGAAAAACGAGCCCCTTCCCTGGCTGTGGCCGTCTTGAATCACACATTGCCGTCAGCCAAGCTTGATTTAGAGGGTTCTTCACAATGGCCTTCAGATGCCACATTGTGGGTGCGATGGCCTTCAGCGGTGCTTCATCAAGAATCGTCGATCGGCTCGACAATGTATCCCACCGTCTCTGCTAAAGACGTTTTGGCAGACACGCATGGCAATCGATCCCTTGAAAAGGTGGTACGCGATAAAATTGTGTTTGTCGGGGTGACGGCCGTGGGTTTGTTTGACATTAAAACGACACCCGTCTCTTCCGTGTTACCTGGGGTATATTTTCAGGCTTCAGGGTTTGATACCCTGCGACAGATGGCGCTTGCTGGTGTGCCAAGGTTAACAGAATTGCCAAAATGGCTGCGGTTGCTTTGCGTATTAATACCGGCTATGGTGGCCGCCATCGGATTTTGGTTAAGCGCTTCGGTATTGCTTGGGTTGATCTGGCCGTTTGCAATCGCTGGCGTGATGTTGCTGGGCAGTTGGGTTGCCTTCTATCGTGAGGGTTGGATAGTGCCTGTGGCAGAGCCGTTGATTCTGTTAACCCTGTTGACGATGTTGATGCTGGTTACCAAACTGATTCGCCGCTCTCAGGATGCCGAGTGCAGTTACCTCCTGGCAACCCAGGATACTTTAACCGGGCTGTATAACCGTCGTTATTTTGATGAACAATTGTCTCGAGCCATTGAGCAATCCAGACGATCCGGACGGGTCTTTTCCTTGATTATGCTAGATGTGGACCACTTTAAGCAGATTAACGACAGTTTTGGCCATCTCAGTGGGGATCGTGTCTTAAAAATGATTGCCCAGACCCTGTCGCCGTCACTGCGAAGTGTCGATGTCTTGGCGCGCTTTGGCGGAGAAGAATTTGCTGTCATTTTAATGGAAGCCTCTCAAGAGCAGGCGCTCAGGGTTGCTGAAAAATTGGTGGAGGCTGTGGCTTCCACCCCAATGAACTTACCCAGTGGCTTGCCGTTAGTGGTGACCATTAGCGCGGGTGTGGCCTGTTTTAACACCCCGGAACAATCGGCTGACACCTTGATTGCAAGGGCTGATTTGGCGCTTTACAATGCCAAGGCGATGGGACGAAACCGTGTGGGCACCGTATAACCAGCATCTCTTCGAATTTAGCTGAGTGGGCTATAATACGGGTTGCCATGTTCGCTTTAACCGTCTCTCACCAAACACCCCCCACTCTTGATTTTCTCGAGATTGCCGCGCCCAAATGCCCTCGGGGTGGGGCGGTCGTGAAAATGACTGCTTGCGGTCTGTGCGGCTCGGATGTGGACAAGCTGTTGCATCGCACCCCCGCCTCGGGTACCGTTTTAGGCCATGAGGCCGTCGGAATTCTGGAGGAGATTGACCCTCACGTCAGCTTGCAGACGGGTTTTAAGCAAAATCAGCGGGTGGTTGTGGCGCATCATGTCCCCTGTGGTCAATGTCGTTTTTGCCGTGGGGGCAGTGAATCGATGTGTGATGCATTCAAGGGCAGCAATTTTACCCCGGGCGGCTGGGCACAACAGTTTGCACTGACCCCTGAGCATCTTTGCCACACAACGTTTGCGATACCAGAGAAAGTGACCGATTTTGCCGCTCATGCTGTAGAGCCTCTGGCTTGCGTGTTAAAAGCCATTGATAAAGCTTTTGCGCTGTTGCCTCAGACGGAAAACGCCTTGGTTATTGGCTTGGGATTTGTCGGGCTGTTGGCCACCCAAGCGCTGCAAGCGCGCTCAGTGCAGACGGCGGGTGTGGATTTATTGCCGTCTCGACGAGCGTTTTCAACCCATCATGGCTTGTGTGCTCATGTGGGCCCGCCTGAGGCCACCTTGCCGCAATTATCATTGCCTGAAGATGGTGCTGATATTGTGTTTTTGAGTGTGGTGAGTCAGCCTGCCCTCAATTTGGCGCTTGAGCGCGTTCGAAATGGTGGCATGATTGTGCTTTTTGCCAGTCCGCCCGCTGTGCAGCAAGTTCAGTTAGACCCCTATCCGCTCTATTTTCGAGAGATTCAGGTGCTCAGTAGTTACTCGCCCTCTCTGGCCAGCTTGCAGCAAGCCGCGGAGATGATTTTTTCTGGGCATATCCAGACGGATGTTTTGGTCACCCATACCATGCCCCTTGCAGAGGCGATGGCAGGCCTTACTGCCTATCGTCAGGGTGAGGCCATCAAGGTGGTGTTTACCGCCGAGAAATAATCGGCTTTTCTGGATGCCAGTGTCCTGCAAGTGATTCGTCATAACGGTTTTATGTATTAGCGTAATCTATAAAATGATCCGTTTTCTCACGTGAACCATGGAGAATAACAAATTTGCAGCAAGCCGCTTTAACCCCAGCACGTCTAGCGCCCGATTGGCAAGCACTCATTAGCTCGTTGCCCTCTCCTAAAGTGCTGTTTGTGTGTGGCACAGATACAGACGTTGGTAAAACCTTTATCACCACCCAGATTGCGCGTGCCGCGCTTCAAGCGGGAAGTATGGTTCATCTCATTAAGCCTGTGCAAACCGGCGTGCGGCCCAATCAGCCGGGCGACGTGGAGATGATACTCACGGCACTTGGAGCGCACAGTGGGCTTAGTGGGCAAACGCTTTATCGTTTTGAACCGCCAGCGGCGCCATGGCCGGCCGATGTAGAGGGATTGTTGAACGATGATGTGCTGATTTCACAAATCCGCCAGGCTATCAAAGCCGATGGGGTAACCTTGATTGAAGGGGCTGGAGGCCTTCGAGTGCCCATCACAAAATCGCTCGACATGCTTGGGTTAATTCAGGCCCTCGAGGTGCCAACGGTGCTGGTGACAAGGCCGAATTTAGGAACCATTAATCATAC
>JAYKJM010000009.1:0-8774 GCA_035285385.1 Vampirovibrionales bacterium | reverse complement strand
TTCGCTGATAGCTTCTCTGGCGGTGGAGCCGATGGGTTTACAGTCTGTGCAATAGTCGGGGTTACATCCGGTTTTTTTGGAATGGCTGCAAACAGGTTTAACTGACCAAAACCAATTCTTGTCATCTTAAAATCCTCCTGCAGAAAAAAGAGTGACTCTCCTGTAAGACCAACCGTTTGACGGATTTGACGCATTCTTATCTATGATTTTTTGGGCTAATCTGGCTGTTAAATTGGCGTTCATTTTCTTCTTCGAGACGTTGTTGGCTTCTCTTTGGCGAGCAACTCGCTTATAGCGCTAAATTAAATTTTTATTAATAATTCTAAAATAACTTTTTTGAAACATTCATTATTTTTGGGTTCGAGTCAGTGTGTGATGATATCTTTAAGCGTATCTGATACTTAAATAAAACCCGATAAAAGCTAAATATTGTCAGAAAATAGCTAGAATCAATATTTTCTTAAGGGTTTAAGCCAAAATTATGAATAGAATCTAAATTATGATAAAATTATTACCATTGCTTTCGCCATAAAATCGATTAGCGCTTCAGATGAGCGATTCAATGGCGAAAGCCGTTCTTTTTATAATGAGTATTTCTTTACGGTATACTCAAAAGCGATGGATGCTCTTGCTATTGCTACCCCGATTTGGGTGCTGCTATTTTTTTCGCTCGTTATGGCGAGCCTCGTGATTTGGATTGTGTCTCTGTTTGTGAGCACCCGGCGCCACAAAAAATTACTGAGCCGTATTATGCCCTACGCTGCGGCTCATAGCTTGATTCAATCCAGCAAGATTCAATCTGATGCTACAACTGGTGACAATGGCGGAGGAAAACGGCAAGATATTACGGTTATGGTCGTTGATATTCGAGGATTTACGCCGTTAACAGAGCATCTGCCGCCGTTAGCCATGACGGAATTGCTGAGTGATTTTTATGAAACCATTGTAACCGTCGTGCAGCATCATCATGGGTTGGTGAACAAATTTCTGGGTGATGGGGCTTTAATTTTGTTTGGGGTCAGTGGCACACGCCAACAAACGCATGCCGATGATGCGCTGCAATGCGCGCTTGTTTTGCAGAAGTCGCTTCATAAGCTTTCCAGCCGATGGCAGCAGCAAAAACAGCTTGGATTTCAGACAGGCATTTCCATGCACAGCGGCTTGGCCTTTGTGGGACTCATTGGCCCCAAGCAGATGCTCGAATATACCGCCATTGGCGATACTGTAAATCTGGCCGTGGCGATTCAGCAAGTGAACAAGCAACTCTCTCGCCCCATTCTCTTGACTGCCGAAACCGTCAGCCGCCTGCAAAATCCGGTTTCATCCTTGACCCCCTTGAGCAGTATGACCCTCAAAGAACGTGACGTGCCAGTCACCCTCTATGCCTTGCAAGACGAGGGCTCATAGAGAAAGCGGCTGCATTGCTCTGCTGGCGGGCAAACGCTGGCTATAAGGTGCAAAAAAGTCACTCAAAATGCTATACTATGAAAAACGAGGAAAAACGAGGGCAAAAAAAGACAATAAAATCTCATGACATGGCATCCAAACAAACGCTGTAGGTCGTATTTTTTGGAGAGGACATTGCATACGATGGATTTTGAAGACCCAAACCGGGTAAACGCTCACCCTCAGCCGTCGTCAAGCCCATTTTTATGGATGAAATCTGGATTAACGTCGGATGAAGCCGACGATTATCGCGATGGCTCGGCCAGTATTTCGGAGCTGGCTTGTGTGGAGCGTCCGGTTCGCATTGGCGCAAAAACCGTAGTTCAGCCCTTTGCGCATATTTTGCCGCACGCCGCACTCGGCGAGCATTGCTATCTTGGAGCGCATTCAACGGTGTCGTCAGGGGTTTTGATGGGCAATCAGGTTCGGGTCATGAATCACGTGAGCCTAGCTCCCGGGGTCATTCTCGAAGACGGCGTCTATATAGGCTCAGCCAGTGTATTTGCACCGTTGCGTCGCATGCGAGGAACACAGCATGCGGTGTCTCGCATTAGCCCTACGTTATTGCGTCAAGGCGCCTCGCTAGGGCCACGTGTGACCATGGGAACGGGGCTATCGGTTGGCAGCTATGCCTTTATTGAAGCAGGAAGCGTTGTCGACAAACTCATTCCAGATTTTGCACTGGCGGGCGGAGATCCAATCAAAGTGCTGGGATGGCGCTGTCAATGCGGCGCCACGTTAAACTTTCAATCGAGCTTTGAGACCACCTGCAGTTTTTGTCATCGTGAGTACCAAAAAGTAGCCGATCAAAAAGTCACCCTGCGATACGCACCGAGCATTCAAAGAACGGATGGCTTTAATAGCGAAACTTTAGGATGGTAAAGCCCATATAATAGGCTTTTCAGCGTGCTACAGATAACCCTTTTGATGCGGTGGCGACCTTGGAGGCACTCACCAGGGTAGGATTTTTTCCGGCAATCAGTTCATCCATAGCCTTAATCGCCGCCTGAAGCTGAGGGTCGCGACGCGCTTTGACATCCTCTTCGGTAATTTTGGCTTCAATGTCCGGAGGCACCCCCACTTCGTTAATGTTGGTATCGTTGGGTGTTAGGTAGCGCTGAATCGTAATATTGACACCCGTGCCGCCTGGCAGCTGGTTAATCTCCTGAACAAGACCTTTGCCAAAAGTGGTTTCACCCACAAGCACCGCACGGTTATTATCCCGCAAGGCACTGCTGAGAATTTCACTGGCACTGGCACTGCCACCATCAATCAGAACCACAAGCGGCTTGTCTGTCAGGGTACCAGCCGTAGCTCGCTTGACGTCCTTGTAGCCATCTCGATCGACGGTACTGACGATGCTGCCCTTATCCAGAAAAAAGTCGGCAATACTCACCGCATTGGCCAAGAGGCCTCCCGGGTTAGAGCGCAAATCAATAATGTAGCCTTTTTTGTGTTTGAGTTGTTCAAGGGCGTCTTCAAATTCATCAGAAGCTTTATTGCTTAAAAAGGAGGACAAGCGAATATAGCCCATCTCTTGGGGGATTTTCAGCTCAAAGGGGTGTTTCAGGCTAATCGATTTGAGCTGGATTTCATCGCGCTCTACGGCAACGGTAAAAGGTTTACGGCATTGGCGTAAAATCACCAGCTTGACCTTCGTCCCCTTTTTGCCTCGGATTAATTTAGCCGCCTCCTTTACCGACATGCCTTTGGCCGGCTGAGCATCAATTTCCAGAATTTCATCATTGGGGAGCAGGCCAGCTTTGGAGGCTGGGGTACCTTCCATGGGGGCTATAATAAGCAGCTTGTCGTCACGATTGCCAATTTGAATTCCAATACCATAGAGGGTCGCCTTGATGGATCGGCCTTCCTCGCCAAACTCTTCAGGATCGAGAAACCGTGTGTAGCGATCGCCAAGGCTGGCCAACATGGTTTCAATCGCCACGTAGGCATCTTCGTCGGTTTCAATAACATCGTCAAAGCGATGCTCCCAAATGCGCCAATCCTGACCGTTTTTAAAATCATCCACAAAACGGGAGTTCACCAGCCGCCACACGTCGTCATAAAGTGCCTCTGGAGGATAATCGGCACGCGTGTTGGGTGACATTGCAAATAATACGGCCACGGCAATGATGCTGCCCACAATAAAGGTCGCTCGGAACGCACTGGGCAAAACATGCGGTAAAATCCGCGGTAAAAGATGAACACTTTTAGCGCAAATGGCACGCATAGACAATTTAAACAACGCCATGATGATTGCATCCTCTGTGGAAAGGGTTTAAAAGTTTTTCGCGTTTGAAGGAAAAAAAATCGAGTATTAAAAACAGGCAAAAAAGTTGCCAAAGGGTGTATGCAGCTGAGCATAAATCAAAAGTTAGGGTTTAACACGTCGCCACACCATTTGTTTTTTTGATTTTACATGCTTTAAACCTAATTTTTAATCAGACGTGCTAGTGCAGGCTGATCATCCAAAGAAAAAAATCAAACATAAAGGCGAACATTTGAGATATCCGCAAGCATTCAAGAGATCTTCGCCATACGAGAACACCGGCAAAAAGATGCTTTAAGATGTCATGAGCTTTTTTATGGCTTTGATGCCTGTTTCTCTTTAAAAAAATTCTGTAACACGTGACGACACTCAGATTCCAAAATTCCGCCTGTAACACGCTGAGGTGCTGAACCGCCGCCATGCTTGGGCGAAAGCAAATCATAACGACTGCCGCAAGCCCCCATCACCGGATCGAAGGCACCAAACACAACGGCTTTGACACGTGCTTGAAAAAGGGCTGAGGCGCACATTGGGCAAGGCTCTAGTGTCACATAGCATGTTAGGTCTGTAAGCCGCCACTGAGCCGTTCGCTTGCTAGCCATCCTCAAGGCAATGAGTTCCGCATGCGCGGTTGGATCTGGCCTGGATTCGCGCTGATTATAGCCCCATCCTATCAGCTGTCCTGCCGGATCGACCAAGACAGCACCCACAGGCACATCATGCGGCAGAGCAAGCTGTGCCAAGAGCAATGCGGCCTGAATGCCATCGCCATCGCTGAGAATCTCGCCATAAGGCAAAGCATTCATAGAACTGTTACAGAAAAAGCTAGGCGGCCTTGGCCACTTTTTTGGCCAACCGTGATTTTAAGCGCGCAGCCTTGTTGCGATGAAAAATACCTTTAAGCGTCACGCGGTCAATTAAACTGTCGGCCTTGCGCTTGAGGGAGACAACCTCGTCAGTACCCAGCTTGGAGACAACAGCCTGAACTACACGTTTAATGGCTGTTTTCACAGCTGAGCGATAAGCAATATTGCGAAGACGATTACGTTCGGTGACTTCAACCCGTTTTTTGGCAGATTTAATACGAGGCACGAGACAATTCTCCTAAAGTAAATTTTTAAAATGGCAAAACACACAAACACTTAAAAACATGATTGTGCCTTTATATCACAAACCCGAAACACAACACGAGCCATCACGCCGTAATATCTCAAATCATTGCAAGTGCAACCTCAAGGGCTGCAAACAGACTTTCTGCATCCGCCTGCCCCTTGCCGGCAATGTCTTCTGCCGTGCCATGACTGACGGATGTTCTGATAAAAGGCAATCCAAGAGTCACCTGCACTGCTTGCAAGCCGCCCAGTAACTTCATTGGAATCAGCCCCTGATCATGGGCAGGCGCTACGATAGCATCCCAGGGTGGATTTTTAGGATTAAAACCTCGAAAGGCGGCATCAGCGGCAAGCGGGCCAGAAAACACAACCTGCGGGAATTCAGCCTCAACGGTGGCCATGGCAGGCAAGAGGATATTTCGCTCTTCATGGCCGCCAATTTCGCCTCCATGAGGATTGACTCCCAGAATCGCCACGGTTGGCGCCTGCAGGTTCAATTTTTGGGTCAGCCAATAACATAGCTGCCTGAGCGCCTCGCTAACATCTGGAATGTTTAAGGTAGTTGAAACTTTTGACAACGGCACATGTCGCGTTAAAAGCAGTAGCCGAAACTGCTCATACACAAAGGCCATATTGGGGATGCAAGGCTCGCTTGAATAATGGTTTTTTGCCTGAGCAGCCAGAATCTCGGTGTGACCGCTGGTAAGCGGCATCAACGCTTGTTCAAGCCGGAGCTTGGAAATGGGTCCTGTCACCAGAGCCGCAGCACGCCGGCTTGCAATCTCAAGAACCGCCCGCTCAAGAGCCCGGTAGGATATTTCACCAGGCGCCTCACCGACAATATCTATAATTTGCCAACCTGTTTGAGCGCTCGCGCGCCTGTCGAATTGCGTATTTTTGGGATCTTCTTTATAGAGGGCTCTTTGAAGCGCATCATGGCTGCCAATGACGACAATCTGACATCGATGATGCCAACGGCTGGGCTGACACAGCAGCTTGGCCGTAATTTCAGGGCCAATACCGGTAGTATCACCCGGGGTTATAACAATGGTCGGCAATAAGGCCATAGATTTTTGAGGCGTTGATGTTTTGAGCGTTTTATTCCTGAGGCATCAACTCAACGAGCACCTCATGGGCATCCACTAATTGATCTGTGACACACAAGAGCGATTTCACCACACCCGCAACCGGTGTGACCAAGGTCAGCTCCATTTTCATGGAGGTCATCACCACGGCAGGCTGATTGGCCTCAACTGCTTGATTCTCTGTTAATAAGACTTTCAAAATACGGCCTGGCATTGGCGATTCAACCACAGGGCGAAGTGACGCCCTGGAGAGGCCTTTGGATTTTTCAGGCTTGAGCAAGCTGCTAGAGACCTCCATCGTATGGACTTGACCTTGAATCCAGATTTGCCATTGTTCTGGAACCACCGCGTCTCTTCTGGCATAAGCCGACTCCCAGCGTACACTGCCATCTTGTTGAGGGATTAAAACACGCCATTGATAAGGATAAAAGCCTGGCTTCAGGGTGAATATTTGCTCGTTTAACTCTGCAAAAAACACAGCCTCGTGTAACGGGGTGGCGGTTTCTTTTTGCGTCAGTATAATTTTCTGAGCTTCTTTTTTGGGAGCCTCTTCTAGCGCAAGAGAAGACTCTCCAGATGCTTGCGCATGGACAGAGGCGGCATAGCGAATAACAGAGCGTTGAGCAGACATTATACGTTTATGATACCTTAACAACCTGTTTTAAAATTACATTTAAGAAACCAATTTTTTAAACATCAGATTTTAAGAGGAATTTTACTTACGATGCGTCTCTCAGAAGCCCGCCATCCGTTTTTTTCGCTCATCTTTTCTGCCATCTTGGGATTGACGTGCCTTGGAATGATGCCAATGTCTTCGGCTGCCAACCAGGAGGGTAAAGCGTGTGAAACCAGCGGCATCTGCTGCCCGCCGCAGGATGCGCAAACGGTGACCACACAAGGTTCGGGGGAGATCAAGGTTTTTCCTGATACCTTTAGCCTTGAGGTTACAATAGCCTCTGATGATGCCTCTCTGGAAAAAGCCCGCCAAACCAGTACCCAAAAAACCACGGCCTTGCGCAATGCTCTTAAAGCACTCAATTTAAAGTCTTTACAGCTTCAAACCATGGCGTTTAACCTGTATCCCATTTATAAAGCCACTAAGGGTGAGCGCTTGCCAAAGCTGTTGGGGTATCACGTGAGCAATCAGCTCAAGGTTAAAGCCGTGGGCTTGTCGCCTGAAGAGTTGGCCGACGTGGCCAGCCGAGTTCTAGCCATTGCCAGCGAGCATGCCAGCGCCACTGGCTCGTTAAGTTTTTATCTGGCCAATCCTAGACCAAGCCAGTTAAAAGCGCTAGAGCTTGCCTCACAAAACGCCCGAGATCAAGCACAGGCCATGGCCACCGGCGCAGGCGCCAGATTAGGCAATGTGCAAATGCTCAGCAGTGGCTACAGTCAGCCCATACCAATGAATGTTCAGGCTGCCCCTCGCATGAAAATGATGGAGACAGATGCGGATGCACCCCCACCCCCGCCAGTTGAAGTGTCGGAAAGCACGATATCGGCCGATGTTCAGGCACGTTTTGAGCTCCTGAAACCCCTGAAGTAATGCGCTGAAATTATTACAAGCCTCAGCAAGGCTACGTTACTCAAAATTGCCCAAAAATTTTGTGATGCTATAATACTAACGATGTTAGAGCCTTTTACTTCCGCCGAGCCACGCGAGGCCACCGCTGAGGATAATGTGATTCATGTCTCCGTCTTGAATCATCCGCTGGGGCAGCATTACCTGGCTAAAATTCGAGCCATTGAAAGCTCCTCTGAACAATTTCGCAATGCGTTGCGTCGTTTGGCAACCCTTTTAATGATTCAAGCCACGCAATCCTTGCCGGCTCAGCCCGTCTGGATTCAGACGCCGATGGCCAAGGCGCAAGCGCAGGTGCTTTCATCCGGCTCGCCTATTGTCCTTGCACCCATTCTCCGTGCCGGGCTTGCCTTGTCAGATGTAGCACTGGATCTATTGCCCGAAGCCAGTGTCTATCATATTGGGTTGTACCGCAACGAGGCTACCTTGGAGCCTGTTACGTATTATAACAAGTTGCCGGATGCTGCTGATTTGGCCTACGGCCAAGCCCGCGTGTTCTTGCTAGACCCCATGCTGGCCACGGGAGGTTCGGCCTCTGCGGCGGTGAGTTTGTTTAATATGCTGGGCGTTGCCAACGAGCAGATTCACTTGGTGGGCATCATTGCCGCACCCGAAGGCTTGTCGCGCTTGGCTGGCGAGCATCCTGGTTTGCACGTCACCGTGGCCGCCGTTGATGAGCAGCTCAATGACATTGGCTATATCGTCCCTGGCCTTGGGGATGCTGGGGATCGCACGTTTGGTACGCTTTAGGACGGGATGGTTTTCAAAATTTCCCATGAAAGGTCGTTAAACATCCATGGCTCCCATAACCCGTCGTGATTTTTGCTTGTCTGCGCTCTCTAGAATTTTCCTGGCAGCATTTGGAGCAAGTACCATGGATTCTTATCGTGGTGCTCGGCAAGACACTCTTGCGAACACGCCGCCTTTTAACCACAACGCAAATGAAAGCAATAATTCTCCTCAGAGGTCGTAGCTGCAAGTGGGCCTTCTCCACTTCCTACATCACGAAGAAATCTTTTAAATAGTTTTTTGTCCCCGCTATTCAGGCTTCAATAAAACTACTCTGATACCATTTTCCTCTCATTTTTTGGACAAAATTTAAATTTTTAATGGATTCACTGTTTATTTTGCTTGTTTTTGTACGCCCCCTGTCTGGAGTTTTAACATGATGCACCCCATTCGACTTGCAATCTTAGGCGCCGGCGGCCTCGGCAAAGGCATGGCCAGCATGGCCATGGCTCGTGGCGGCTTTAAACTGGTGGCCATGGCCGACAGCCAGG
>JAYKJM010000008.1:0-4544 GCA_035285385.1 Vampirovibrionales bacterium | reverse complement strand
GTTTTTTTAACAAAAAATCGGCGCTATTACTATAAGTAACACCCTTATTATTATGCAAACAACTTTTACCCCCCCCCCCCCGCAATAAGATCCATATCTTTTGGCAATCAAAATACTGCTAATGGTTCACAAACAAATACGGGTTCAATAAGTGAGAATCGTTTTAGAGCCGTCCTTCGAGAAGCAGCAGAGGAAAGAGAAAAGTAAAAGGCTCGTAATGCAGCAGATTTGGAATATAAGCTAATGATGAGACGGATGGGCAACAACCCTGCCTCAAATTGAGCGTTTCATTTTATGAAGTGAGAAAATAATCAAAACGAACTGCATATTTTAGTTTATTACGCTGTATTGCGCCATTTAAAATGGCTGCACTATTCAAGCTAAAAAAAGCCTCAAGAAGACTTCAAGCGTCGCCTGAGGCCTCGTCTTGCACCAGCGCCTTGGTCATTCTGGCAATCACCTGCCCCTCAACCGCCTCCTTGGCAACCCGAATGGCGTTAAAAATGCCACGGGCATGACTGCTGCCATGCGAAATAACGCATATACCGTCAATGCCCAACAGCAGGGCGCCGCCAAATTCTTCAGGATCAAAACGGTTTTTAGCGCGCGTTAATGCCGATTTTGCGAGTAAACCGCCGATTTTACCTTGAAGAGTGCTGGAGAGCTCTTCCTTGATAAAATGACCCAGCACCTTACCCAGCCCTTCTGCCGCCTTCAGCGCAATGTTACCGCTAAAGCCATCGCAAACCAGCACGTCAGCCTTGCCTGAAAACAAATCGCGCCCTTCGCCGTTACCAATAAAGTTGAGGCTGCTGTCCTGACGCAAGCGATCAAATGCCTCATTGGCCAACACATTGCCCTTGCCCGGCTCTTCTCCAATATTAAGGAGGGCAATGCGAGGCTTTTGGTGATTTTCAGGCGGGTATAAGGCTTGCATAAACACACTGCCCATTTGGGCAAATTGATGCAACATATCCGGGGTGCAATCCGCATTGGCACCCGCATCCAGCAGAAGGGTCGGCCGCTGTGGCGTACAAAGGGCAACACCAATGGCAGGGCGATCCACACCAGGCAAACGGCCAATTCTGAAGAGCGCGCTGGCCATAGCCGCCCCTGTACTGCCGGCCGCAACCATGGCCTGGGCTTTTTTCTGACCCACCATGTCTGCGACAACCACAATGGAAGCGTCTTTTTTCTTGCGGATGGCCGTTAGTGGAGACTCACCCATGTCGATGACATTTTGAGCGGGCACAATCGTTAATTGTCGTTGCTGCCACGCGACATCACGTCGGGTTAGCTCTGCTTTAAGAACCTCTGGCTGGCCCACTAGCAAGACATGCAAATCAAATGTTTTCAAGGCATCCAAAACACCCTGAACCACCTCACCAGGGGCATAATCTCCCCCCATGCCATCAACCGAAATGGTAATTTGAGAAGGCGCGGTTTCAACGTCACTCATTGAGACAAAAATTCAGGCCGTACGATCGGGGAAAAATGGATGAAAGCAGGTCTTGATGGCCAAAGCACCGGGTTTAGTCGTGATCGTGCTGGCAGTGCTCATCATGCACGTGAGGAACTTCAGCATGGCCTTGGGCTTGCGTTGCAAGCTTACCCACGGCGATGCGTCCACGGTAAAACCCGCAAAAACCGCACACGGTATGAGACAAACGAGGCGCACCACAGGCTGGGCAGGCAGCAGCTGAAAAAGGAAGGGCTTTCCAGTTGGCGCGACGGGCGTTCTGGTTTGAGCGACTCAGGCGTTTCTTGGGGACTGGCATGGCAGAAAAATCCTTTTACCTTAAAAATAGTCGATAAAAAATAAACTTAAAAAAACTAAAAAAAGTATTTGATTAAAAAAATAGTGCAAAGTGTGGTTATTGTAGACAAAACCAAGGGCAATGACAAATTTAATCTAAACCCGGGGGATTTTTTGTTACGAGGCTTCGCATTGAATCGTTGGTGTCGTGATGTCATTGACCTAAATCTTGAAATTCCGTTAAATACCGTTTGTTGCTTTACGCGCCACATGCGCATGATATAGTCAAGGTTAGGCAAATTCGCCATTTTGTTTTTGGTTGCACCATGTCGCTATCTTCGCCACTTGAGCTGATTGGAATACGTCACACCATGTCTGATACTGCTGCCCCAGAAAAATCCGTAACGCTTGAAAAAACGGCGCCAGAAAAACCCAAAGCACCTGAAAAACCTGCTGAAAAGCCATTTAATACTGATGCGCTAGACAATTGCACGTCTCGCTTTAACCGTTTTGGCTGGAATGTCTTTTTGTCCATGCGCAACGATCGCACCAAGATTGAAACAGCCGCCATTCGAGCACGCGTGACGACACCTTCTGCGCAAAGTGCACAGCGGTTGGCGCACGCGCTTCAAGCTGCTGCGGCAACCCCACAGTTAACCATCCGCGATGCGTGGTTTGAGGCCACAACGACATTTCTGGCCCTGCAATCCATCGTCAAAGATGCTGACGTTCAGCATATCGAAGTGGTTGCCCTTTAGGCTTTCATTTTTTTTCTTTGACGGCTCAAGCGTTGAGGGTTCAAGTCTTGATTTTGTCGTTTTTTTATTTTTGGATAGCCCGCCATGGCATTTTATGACAACGCGCCCCAAGCCTCAGCTTCTCAAGCAGCAATGAAACGTCCAGCGCGATTACTCGTCATTGGTGAACCCCTCGTTGAATTATTAGCAGAGGGGTCGCTTGTCAGCGATGCCATGCTGCATCGCCGAGCCAGCGGGGATGTGCTGACAACGGCTTCAGCCGCTGCCCAACAAGGCATTACCACCCAGTTGATAACCCGGCTTTCGCGAGATGCCCTTGGCCAGGGGCTTTTGGAGGCCATGACAACAATGGGCGTTCAATGGCACAGCCCGCGCTGGCACGATCCGGCCACGCAAGAGGGGGTTAGCAATGGGGTGATTTTCAGAAGCCGAAGCAATGCGGATCTCAATGCGTTTGTTTATCAGCGCAAAGGCAGTGCGGCCAGTCAAATGACGCCTCAAGATTTAGCCTCGGAAACGTTTCAGGGCGAAGGCATTGTTTTTTCAAGCGGCATTACAATGGCCATTTCGGCCAGCGCTCGTAAAACGGTGTTTTCGGCGTTTCAACGCGCCAAAGCAGCAGGATGGACAACCGCTTTTGATCCCAACTATCGCCCGGCCTTGTGGAGCAAGCCATCAGCCTATCTGGAGGCCATGTCAGACATTTTTCCACTGACGGATGTTTTATTGTTAAGCACCCCAACCGACTGCCGACCGCTGTGTCATCTAACCCGCCATGAGGCGGTGCTTGATTATCTGGGATATCAGGGGGTTCCGCTGGTGGTGCTGAAGGCAGGCGATGAAGGCTGCTTTTTACGATTTCGTGGCGAAACGATGGCCATTCCAGCCTACTGGCCAGAGCCCATTGCCCCATCGGTTGGTGAAATTGATGCCGTGGGTGCTGGTGATGCCTTTAACGGTGGCTTTTTAGCGGCATTGGCAGAGCATCAAAGTTTACTTGCCTGTGCTCAGCGCAGCGTGATGACGGCGGGTCTGTATTTGCATCGTCAGCAAGGCCTGGCAGGGCTTCCATCACGCAATGAGATGAGTCGTTTACTCAGCCCTGCTCAAGTGCGCCTGCCAAATCAACCGCGCGGATTTTAAGGCGGTGGGCCTCATGAATTGACGCTAAGCGGTTGTATCAAGTTCTTTTGGTGGCGTGCTTGTAGCCGAAGGCTTGGATGAATCGCTACCCTCAGGCTGCGTTTCTGACGTCTGAAGGGACTCTATAGGTTTGATGCTCTCACTGATCAGATTGGCGAATTCACTCGGTGAATAGACGCTTTTAATTGAATTTAAAAAGTTGTCTCGCGCTGCAACCAGAGTGGCTTTTTCGGCCTCATCTTGCGGTGGCGATAGGTTTACTTTGTCAAGCTCACCTCGTTGGTGCAAAGTTGCTATAACGTGATTAGCGACAATAGTTTCGAGAAGTGCTTCTGGCTGTTGCGCTAAATTAGGTAATACCGATGCCGCTGTATCATCAAGCTTAAACTCCTTGAATGCATTTTCAGGTAGTCGTGTTCTAAGAATCGATTCAACGCCGGCTACCAATTGACCTGACGGCAGGCCATTGATAAATGCATCAATAGGCGTCATAGGATCTTTTGAGGGCTCCTGAGCCTTAGCAAGGCTGACATTATCGGCTGTTTGAGCTGGTTGCGAGGGCTCTGCCTTTGATGTGTCAGCAGGCTTTGACGACTGGGGCACAAACTGATCATCGTTTTTGGCCAATGCATAAGAGTCGACAGGAGCCCCGTTTAGCGCGCTTTGTCTTCGATAATTTGCCCAGAACTGTTGCTCAGGGCTCAACGCTTGCGTAGAGTTTCCATCGCTCGGGTGTGTCTTTGAATTGCCAAAATGAACGCTCGAAATGCTCATAGCACCAATATCTCCAGAATCTCAGCCAATGACCTGTAGGCCTTGTTCCCCTAAAGCCTGTAGGTGCATAAAACCAAAAATCTCGATATTGATGCTAGTACGCTATTAAAATT
>JAYKJM010000007.1:0-5800 GCA_035285385.1 Vampirovibrionales bacterium | reverse complement strand
TAGGGTAATATCGGCCTCTGGCCAGTAGGTTCTGAGTGCCTGAATAACAGGGGAGGCCAATAATACATCCCCCAAGCCGCCAAAAATTACAATGGCAATGTGCTTGTTTGCCTGACTGCTCTTGGGTATCAATAACGGGGCAAAAATCGTCATCATTTTTTATCACGGCTTTTTACGGTTGATTACATTTTATGATTTTAATTTAGTCTAATGTAAATAAGCTTCGGAATCAGGAGGAGAATACAGAATCTCGATGACGTAGTAGCGACTGTTTGGCTATTTTAAATTGGGCATACTACATTGCTTAGACAGCATACAGAGTCTTGGCTGCTGTAAAACTAAGAATTAGCTGGCAGCGGGGCGGCACTAATGCCTGGCGGTAAAGCCATGGCTTGTGGTTTGTCATGGCGTGAATCCAAAAAGATGCCGCTTGTTAGGAGGCTTTTTCCTGGGGGGCTTTGAGGTATCGGGTGCAAAGAAGGGCTCTGAACACTAGCCAGCTGAGACGAGCTGATTGGAGGGGTTTTTAGAGGTAAAGCTTGCGTTTTGTCAGATGATAATGTGCGTTGCGAGCCGATGAGAGAAGTTGGGGCATCTTTAAAAAGCATTTTAGCGAGCTTGCTTTCAAAAATGCCCTCCGCCAGGCGATCACCTGTGGTTTCTAGCAAAACATTAATGGTTGCAATGCCTGCCACCATGTTGGCAAATCCGCGAAAAGTCCCCATGCCCGCAATATCAATCAATCCTCGAATGCCATTGGCAAGGCCGATGACAGCCTCCGAAAGCACTGGAATGGGTAAGAATTTAAAAGGAGCTTCAATGGTGGCAGGAATGAGTCTGGCCAGAGGGTATAATAGCGGGATGGTGATTGTATTGAAGCCAATGCGACGCAAAAATCCGCTGGCTTCTAAAATGCCCGGGGCAACATCAAGCCCTATAAAACTGCCAACCTGAGCCCCAAACGCTTCCTTGGCAAAATTCATCCAGCCTTCACGCGGGGTGGCCGCCTCACTTTTTTTCTTGAAGGCGCCTAGGTATAAAAATCTTCCTACCCCGGTTGCCACTAAAAATGGCCACAGGCGAGCTGATGCTTCTACTACTACTGCCAAGGGGCGCGTCCAGAAGCGACGATTTAAATGATTTAATACGCCTGCAACATTTTTTAACGTCTTTTCCGTGGAGTGGTGGCCAATAAAGACGCCTCCAAAGGCTAGGCGATGCAAATAATAACCAACATTGGCCAGCGCACGAGCCAGAGGCTTTAATGGTGCTTTGCCCTTGGGGTGATAAATCTGGTAGAGATCCCTGTAGTGTTCCAGACCGTTGTTTAAACCCATCTCAAAACGGCGATACATGCCGTTAAGCCACGAATGGGCAATTTTTTGGGATGGGTTTTTAGGACTAAGGGTTTTGCTTAAATTTTGGGCGACTTGAGCCAACTCTTTGGCATTTGTGGCACTTTTGAGTTGTTGAATGGCTTTTTTGCTAAGCTGCGGCTTGATTTTTGGATGGCAGATGAGCTGTCTGACGTCGTGTTGAATGATGTCTCGTTCATAGGCCTCTGGCGTTATGTAGCCGAGTAAACGGGTAAGGATACCCGGTTTGCCGTGGCTTAATTTTTGGTGCAGGCCATGGCTCAGCCAGCTTACTATGGGTATTTGATCCAATGAGCGTGCCACGGCTATCCAGGGTTTATGGCTTGCCCCGTTTCCATACAGGGCTTCCATGAAAACACCAAAACCAAGCCCCAGAGCCGCGGCGCTCATGGCTGCATGAGGGTTCTTTTTAGCTTGTTTTATATTCTGGTAGGCTTGTCGCCAGTCGGCAGAGGGATCGATTTCACGCCAGACATAATTCACTGGCCGCTGAACGACCTGCACCGGAAAACTCTGTAGTACCAGCTGCCCGTTGGAGCCCATCACCCATCTTTGAACGGTTTGTGTCGCTACCTGCTGCAGTTGTTGCGGGTTCAGCTGGGGTATGGCCATACTCAATCGCGTCGGTGGCCAGGCAGGGCTTGTCGAGGGCTGCTGCGGCGTGGGGTTGAGCGTGTTTTGGATCCAGGGCATCGACATTTTGCAAGAAAAAATCTTTTTTGATGATTGGACACTATTTCATTGTAAAGGCTGGCATGATGTTGAGAAGCGGGTGTAACTAAAAATCTCTATTTTAAAATGGACGATTCTGTTTTTCGACACGGCGACATCAGAAGAAGAGTGGTTTTCACAGGCTTTTCATGCATTTTTTAATGCATTATTGTAATCAACACCACTGAATCGATTTTGTTGTTAGTTTTTTAATGGCCGATTGTGGTGTTTTCTGACGAGTGCGTTTGAGCACGCGCCTGAACGATCTGAAATCATGACGACTCAACCTCTCTTTCAAACGATACGTCAACCTCTGGCTCAGGCCATTCTGCCAACTGTCAAGTTGCAGTCTGTGCTTGATTATGGGTGCGCTTGGCAAGCTGATTCTGACAAATCTTGCAGCCTCGAGGCACTTTCCAGGGTGGTCGCCCAATGTGAGCAATGTGCTCTATCATCATCGCGCACACAAACGGTGTTTGATCACGGAAATCCCAAAGCTCGTCTCATGTTAATTGGAGAAGCCCCCGGACAAGCTGAAGATGAGTCGGGCATCCCCTTTGTAGGCCGCTCAGGCAAGCTTTTGACGACACTTTTAGCCAAGGTGGGGCTTCATCGCCCAGACGATATTTATATTTGCAACGTAATCAAGTGCCGCCCGCCTAATAACCGTAAGCCCACGACTGAAGAAGTCATGGCCTGTCGAGGTTATTTGGTGCAACAGGTTGCCCTGGTGAAACCCAAGGTGATTTTACTGGCTGGTGCAACCGCTCTGCACAGTGTTTTCAAGATATCAACGCCTATCAGTAAAATTCGGGGTCAATGGTTGGCGCTTCCTCAGGCCGAACCGTTTGCCGATTGTCGTGCGATGGCTATTTTTCATCCCTCATACCTGCTGCGCTATGCTTCAGATGCCCAGGGTACTCCCAGATGGCTTACGCTTCAGGATCTCGAGTGTGCCAAAGCCGCCTTAAGCGGTGCTTGAAATTGACCTGAATTGACGCTGAGGTCTCTTGCATTGATGAAAGCCGCCGACTCTGGTCACAGAAGCATGTTCACACTATTGTGGTGACATTAATTTAAAGGCGCTTTTAGGAGATTTCGACTTGGTTCTGTCCGTTCAACACCTGTTTAAGCGCTACGGGCAGCGACCTGTAGTCAATGATGTCTCTTTTACGGTCTCTGAAGGGGAGGTCGTTGGGTTGCTTGGGCCAAACGGCGCCGGAAAAACAACCACATTTTATGCGGTAGTGGGCATGACGCAACCCGATGAGGGGGACATTTTGCTGGATAATCAGTCCATTATCGGTTTGCCGATTCACAAACGGGCACGACTCGGCTTGGGATATCTGCCGCAGGAGGCGTCGGTGTTTCGAAAGCTCAGCGTGCTGGATAATCTGTTGTTGGTGCTGGAGTTTCAGCCCCTTTCCAAAGCAGCACAATTGACCCGAGCCGAAGCATTACTCGAGGAGTTTGGGCTTTCCAAGCTGAAAAATACGCTGGCCATTCAGCTTTCTGGCGGCGAGCGCCGTCGGGTTGAAATTGCGCGGGCTTTGGCTGCCAACCCCAGATATTTATTGTTGGATGAGCCTTTTACGGGGATTGACCCTTTGGCCATTGAAGATTTACAAGTCTTGATTCGTCAACTTCGTGAGCGTGGGCTGGGGATTTTACTGACGGATCACAATCCACGGGCGACGCTCTCCATTGTGGATCGGGTCAATATTGTCTACGAAGGCCGTATTATTTTTTCGGGTACCAACACAGAAGCCGCCGACAGTCCGCTGGTCAGACAGTCCTATCTGGGAGAGGCGCTCGTCTAGGGGTTTATGATGGCTTCACTTTCAAAAGTTGATCGATATTTTGCTGTGCAATGGCTTTCGGCCATTGGTTTTGGCGTGCTGCTCTTTGTGATTATTTGGCTAGCGCCCGAAATCTTGATGGATGTGACCCAGGCCGTCACGGATGGCAAGCTTTCTGTTGTGCAAGGGGTTATGGCGCTGCTGTATCACGTGCCTGAAATATTGTTGACAGCCATTCCAATGGCCGCTTTGCTCGGTAGTGTGTTTGTGGTGCAGCGCTTATGCCAGCAAAATGAGTTGGTCGCTATTTTGAGCAGTGGTATTTCGGCGAGGCGTCTCATTGTGCCAGCCGTGGCGGTGAGCCTCGTGTTTTCGGTGTTTTATGCCTTGGTGCAGGAGGTTTGGCAGCCGGCGGCTTTTTCGGCAAAAACCCTCTTGTATGTGACGCATGATTTGCAGGGTAAGTCGTCTGATCCGTTTTTGTTTCTCGATCGAACTCACCGCGGGGAGCGGGCGCCTCGATGGTTTTTTATGGCGGGCGAAATCCCATTGACGGCCAAGGAGCCGTTTGCTCAGGTGGTGATGCTAACCTATGCGCCATCCACCCAGGGGGTGGGAACCGAAATCCAATCGATTATTCAGGCCAAATCGGCTCGCATTCTCAATGCGTCTGGTTTGTGGCAGCTGCAGGATGGGGTTGAGTATCACATGAGGTCAGATGGGGGTTATGAGGCCTCGGACACGTTTTTGAAAAAAACCGTTCACTTGAGCCCGGCGGTAAATGCTTTGGCACAGTTTCATCGTAAAAACCCAATGGCGTTAAACATGCTTGACTTGCAAGCCTATGTTGGCCTGCTCAAGGCGACCCATCAAGGGCAGGATCAACGGTTTTTTAGTGTTCGTTTGCTTCAAAAGTGGTTAAACCCTTTAACCCCCGTTTTGTTTGTGATTTTGGGTGCCTTAATTGGCCTGGAGCCGCCGCGCTCGTGGCGGGCAACGGCGCTAACGGTGACCGCCGGGGTGTTGTTTTTGTACGGGGTGAGCGTGCCGTTTTCGGTCAATTTAGGCAGCCTTGGGGTTTTACCCATCTGGATGGCGGCTGTATTGCCCCAGCTACTCGCCATGGCGCTTACGGGGCTCTCTATTGGTTTGTTGCGCAATACGCAAGGGTATTTGGGGCAAGGCTTCTGGGGTAAGGCTTAATATTCTGAAATATATTGATGCACACTGGCACGCATTCCCATTGAGACACGTTGATGGCATCAGACGATGCGACATGCGTTTATTGTAGTTTGTTGAAATGATTGAGTTTACAATAAGGAGTTTGATTTATGAATTCTGTGACACGCCCCGTTCTGTTTTCAGGCGCACAAAAGGCGTCTCGTTCCACCCCCCCCCCACGGAATGAGTGAGCAAGAGGTTAAAGCCTTTGGTACAGCTCTACATAGGTTAGAGCTATTTAGCATGCCCTTCGCGAATCAACTTCATGAAATAAGGCGTACGATTAGTCGACTTAAAGCCTCGCGAGCAACAAGGGAATTAAAAGATGTTGAACTAATGATGTTAGGTATTGGGGAGTTTATCGAGGCCAACGCTTCGTCAATACGTATTTTAAAGGCCAGAGGACATGTATATAAAGAACCATTTATAGTAAATCGCAGTGGATTTTTGGGATTTGGACGTGCAATTAACTGGGATGCTCTAAAAACCTTGGGATTTGCTCTTATTGACCCTAATAAGCTTGAAGAGTATGTTTCCAAAAAGGCAAAGGGCAATCCTTCAGCAATACGCCCAGCTAGAATCACCTTTGAACCACCTTTGAGGGTGCCAAATAATATCTAGCTGATAATTTCCATGGCGTGATGTTGTCAACGTTTGCTCACACCTGGACTTTGCGTATTTTACACCGTGGTG
>JAYKJM010000006.1:0-8589 GCA_035285385.1 Vampirovibrionales bacterium | reverse complement strand
CTACGGAAGTCCGGCTGATTGATGAAGGGGAAGCGCGCATTATTTCACGCGCAGAAGCCGAAGCGTTGGCGCAGGAAAAAGGACTGGATCTCATTGTGGTGAGTCTTGATTCAAGCCCACCGGTGGTCAAGCTGGTCGATTATGGCAAATTTCGTTTTGAGCAAGAAAAAAAAGAGCGCGAAGCCAAAAAGAAACAGCACGCCGCCGCCCTCAAAGAAGTCAAAATGGGTGTTCGTATTGGCGAGCACGATTATTTGGTGAAAATGGAGCACGCCAAGGCGTTTCTCAAAGACGGCCACAAGGTCAAAATGACCGTCCGCATGAAAGGCCGCGAAATTCAACACCCCGAATTAGCGCGCAACATTGGCATCAAGTTTGTCAAGGATCTCGAAACCGTGGGCACGCCTGAAATGGGGCCGCGTTTAGAAGGTCGTCAGCTGCTTGTTGTCATGGCTCCCAGTGGCGGCAGTGAAAAGCCCAAAGCCAGCAGCCCTGCAAAAGCCACAGAAGTAAAAGCCCCGGCTACAAAACCCAGTGCTACCAATACATCAGCGGCGACGACATCCTCTTTGGAGGCTCCATCTGCGCAAGCATAAAGTGTAACGGCCTGCGCGCATCAGGGTTGCTCTTATGGCTGGATTTGCTCTAAACTTTAAGTTGCAGTATTTAAATTTTTTTGTTCACGATGTCTGAAGAGTTTTTAACCTTATGCCAAAACTAAAAACCCATCGATCGGGCGCCAAGCGTTACCGCATTACGGCCAACGGTAAAGTGATTTGTGCCCGTGCAGGTCGCAGCCACCTGAACCTCAAGAAAGCTGGCAATCGCAAACGCGCGCTGGATAAACAGGTTGTCATTCATGAGGCCAATCTGGATCGCATTGCCAACCAGCTGCCCTACGCCCAGTATTCTCGCTAGGTGGGTTATTTCAAAAGCCCTTTAGCGACCTGAACTCCGTTTGTTTCAATTTTTAGAAGGATGTTATTGCCATGGCCCGTGTCAAACGCGGAAATGTGTCTCGTAAACGGCACAAAAAAATTCTCAAAATTACCAAAGGCTTCCGTGGCGCTGCCAGTCGGTTGTTTAAAGTGGCCAACCAGGCGGCCATGCATGCTCTCATGCACGCCTACGTGGATCGCCGCAAACGCCGCCGCACGATGCGTCGCCTCTGGACGGTGCGTATTAACGCCGCCGCCCGCATCAATGGTTTAAGCTACAGCCAGCTCATCAATGGCTTGAACAAGGCCAACGTTGAAATTAATCGCAAGTTTTTGGCTGATTTGGCCGTGCGAGAGCCCCAAGCGTTTGCCGATGTGGTGAGCAAAGCCAAGCAGGCGCTGGCAGCTTAGCGCTTTATATAAAATTTTCTCCAAAAGGCTAACTCTTTGAGTTAGCCTTTTGGATATCCAACTTAAGAGTTGGTCAGGCCATTAACCAAGTTGATTTAGATTGCTATCACTCATTACACTACCAATACTTTCTGCTGTCTGTTTGATGTAGTCACTATTAAATGCACGTCTACCAGTATACATGTCATTAATTGCCTCAAAAACGTTACCATATTGATTCAGCAGATTAGCTTGGTTAGTATTGCCAATTCGATTCAACTCATTTGCTGCTTTCCTGGATCGACGAAGAAGTCCTAATGCTTCATTCCTGTCAATCCATTTGTCTTCGCCAGCTATCTGAAATACTTCTTGAGTCGTTTTAAGCGCATCACTTTGTGGGCCTTTAACCCCTGGCATACGGTTTAGCCATTGTTCTGGTGCTGCATTAGCAAAATAATTTACCTTCCTGTCATTATAAAACCTAGATTGCCTTCGACAATTATCACTATCATGTCCGTAATTTGTCCAAGTTGTGGAATTCCCAGGTATGTTAGGGGCTGAGTATGGTGTATACCATTTACTATAGACGCCCCCCGGATTACAAAAACTCATCTAATAAACCCTCCTAAATGACGCTTTAATACGGCGTGCACAAACGGCGCGCACCCGTACTGTAACCCCCACGTTTTTTGGCACTCATGTTTTGCATTTGCGCTAACATTCTTTACTTGAAAGACGTTTTTTTCCTTGTGTTTGCATAAAAACAAACAATAAGTTTTTTTAAACAATTATTTTAATACTATTACAAATTATTACAAACTTCATGAAGGCGTGTGTGCAATATAACCCGCTACCCACGACTCCAGCTGGTGCTGCCCCCACTGCCTCAGCAATGGCTCAATCACCGCCTTAGGCTGAATTTCATAACCACCGTGGGTTTCTGGGCTTACCGTGGTCACCGCATCAATATTTTCTTCAAAGGGCGGCTGGCTCGGTAACTGTCCATGAAGCCATCGCCCCTGCACCACAACATCAAGCACATGGCGGCCGTTCTGAATAAACTCACTCACGCTCAGCAAACGCACCACCTCAATCTTAAGGCCCAGCTCTTCCATCAATTCCCGCCGTGCGCAGGCCTCAAGCGTCTCGCCATACTCCAGAGTTCCACCCGGTAGCACCCAAAACGGGCGACCGTTTTGACGAAGCACCACCAAGCCCGCGTCATGATGATCCGAAGCCGCAAGTTCAAGCCAAACCGCCACCCGAACACGAATATTCTCAGACGCCTCTCCCATGGTTAAAAGCCTCGCGCCGTTTCCTCAAGCCACGACTGGCCATGCCCCGTCATCGCCTGAGCCATCATCCAAACCCCTATTAATGTCAGGGCGATAAAACTCAGCCGACTTAACCACAGCGAAGCCACCCTCAAACTGCGCTGCAAACGTGCCTGACGCTTGGCAGTTAACCCCAAAAGTCCGGCACCCAGGGTGATGACAAGGCCCAAGCCAACAACCATCAAGGCACTGCCCACACTCAGGCACATCACAAACGATAAGGCAGCCCAAATTCCCCAATTTGCCAGCAACCCTAGTGCCATAATGGCACCCTCCGGACACGGCCGAAGCCCACTGACAACCCCGATACTGGCTAACTCCCACCAATGCGGGGGCCTCTCAGGGCACGGCGGAAACTCCGGAGGATCTTGCTTATCGTGCGCGTGGGCGCAGTGGCCGTATGGATTTTTCCAGTGCTGAAGAGTCAAGACAACCCCCAACAGCGTAATTACAACTCCCAAAGCCAAATTAACCCACCGATGACTTTCAACATCCAGCGCGTGAGTAAGACGCAAAAGCCCCGCCCCACTAAGGACAATCAGCCCGTTGCTGGCCGCATTCATGAGCACAACAACACCAGCAAGCGCCAACACCTCAAACCAGCGACAGCGATGCGCAGCCAGATAGGTTGTTACTAGAAGCTTGCCATGACCTGGCTCAAGCGAGTGGGTGAGTCCCATCGCCAAACCCGTCAGCAGTGTTGGCGCAAGGACAAACCACGAGGTCATATCAATTTAAAGTCGAGTTTAAAATAAAAAAACGCTAAGAATCAGATTGAATTAAGGGTTAGATTGAATCGGGTTAAGGCGACACTTCAACAATCAATTCAAGCTCCACACTGGCATTGAGTGGCAATGCGGCCACACCCACAGCCGAACGTGCATGCTTGCCGCCAGATTCAATGGCATCGCCAAAAATATCAACCAACAAATTGGAGGCACCGTTAATCACCTGTGGTTGCTGGAAAAAATCTGGGGTGCTGCTGACAAAGCCCACAAGTTTGACAATGCGCCGAATACGGGAAAGGCTACCAAGGTGGGCTTTCAGCAGACTCAAGGCATTTAAAAGGCATAATTGTGCGGCTTCATAGCCCATGGCGACCGCATTATCATCAGCTGCAGATAATTGACCACTAAAGGCCACCTGAGCGGCTTTCATGGGCAACACTCCCGAGGTAAAGACAAGTTGACCCGTTTGAACCGTTGGCACATAAGCCGCAACCGGCACGGGTGGTGCAGGAAGTTCAGCTTCCCAGTCGGCCAGCGTTTTTTGGGTAAGTTCAAGGGTCATGTTCGGTGTCCTTTAGCTAAAATCGATAGGTAAAACAGAAACACTTAAAAGGGGATATCATCCGCGTTGTCAAAGGCATCATAGCCAGTCGAGGCTTGCGGTGCAGATACTGCAGCCATGGCAGGAGGTTGCTGTTTTGAGGCGGGCTGTTGAGCCATCGTCGCAGTAGCAGCAGGGCCGCCTGTGATTGCCTGAGGTACAACAGGGTTAACGCCACCAGAAATGACCACCACCTGAGAGGCTTCCACTTCAAAGGACTTTTTCTGTAACCCTTCTGGTGTCTGAAAGCTATTGAGGATTAAGCGTCCTTCCACCCAAACCGTTTGCCCCGCTTCCACCTGCTCTGAGACGGATGCCGCCAGATTACGCCAACAATTAACACGCAACATGAACGTTGGACTAGGTTGTCCAGACGTTGATTTACCGCTTGAGGCCACCCGCAAAATCAGATTACAGACCGGCACATTTTGATTTGTTGTAAAGCGCGTCTCTGGCGCCTTTTCCACTGTCCCCATCACGGAGACGCGAGCCAGACTCATGGCTGGTAACCCTCTAAGGCAAGCAAACCTGTAACGAATAAATGACGTTTATTCTGCAGATACTTCTACAGAGGGCGTGGCATCCGTTAAGCGAGGCGCAGAGGCAGCCCGTTCTTCTGCCATGGCCATGCGATCACGTTGAACATAAGCCTGCTGGGCAAAACGATTGCCAGCACCGCCACGGCCACGATCCCCAAAGCGTCCACCACGGCGATCGCCGCCATAGCTGATGCCTTGCTCCCGCATTTCCGCAATGCGGGCGGCCATAGATTCGGGTGTACGGTTTTCACGGGCGCTCACCACGGTTATCATGGCATGTTTTTCGGCCTCGTAGCTTTCGTCAGCTTTGACGAGCGTCACCCGAAGAATGTTATCTGTCAAACGAACCTGACGCTGCAAGGTGGCTACTTTTTCTGGCGGCAGCTGAAACAACACAGACAACACCAAACCTTCCGCATTGCGACCAATGGTTACGGCAAGGCGACGACGTCCAGCGGGTTCAATTTTTTCAATCTTGCCCCCAAGCTGTTCAATCATGTGGGTCAGCTGCTGCGACACTTTTTCGGCCCCTTCCACATCGGCTGTCGGGGTCATGATGACTAGGGCATCGTATCGGGTTAAAGCTGGGACAAGAGCTGTTGTTGGCATAATCGGCCGTTCTCACTTTCAAAAAAATAGGATTAAAGTCAAAATCGATTACAACACTATAAGTTAAAAATATCTAAAACCTGAGCAAACACACACAAGCACATTTAAACACAGCTTACAGCGTGTTTTAAATGAGATTGCATCAAGGACGTTTGCATGAGAAACCCTCTAGAAAAAGGATTATTAAATACTTTAGCGGAAACAAATTCGTTTGGACACATTTTAGCGATTTGCATTAAACAAGCTGTATCAAACGTTTACAGCCAGACTAGCGATTTTCAGAAGCTTTATCAATCAGAGCCGTTGTGGAGCGCCCTGCAAGCATTGGAATAAAACGCACCTGTGCACCCATTTCAGCCAAACAGTCCGATTCAGGCAAGAGCTTGCCGGACTCATACTCACCGCCCTTAACGTAAATCGAGGGGCGACAGGCACGCAGAAACGCTTCTGCTGTTTGCTCCTCAAAGCTGCACACCGCATCGACAACCGTTAACGCGGCAAGCACCGCCATGCGATCGTCTAACGAGTTTAATGGTCGCGATGCCCCTTTTAGCGAACGAACAGAGGCATCGCTATTGACACCCACAATTAATAAATGCCCCAAGGCTTTGGCCTGCTGAAGATAGCGGACATGGCCGGCGTGCAAAAGATCAAAGCAGCCATTGGTGGCCACAATCACCTGACCAGAAGCTCTGGAAGCGCTAAGGGCCGCGGGTAAATCATCCAAGGTAAAAATAAGCGCCATGGATTGTTAACATCTCTATCTAAATCTTAAGGACTACAATTTTAAGGGCGAGATCCCTGATAAAACAGGGATCTCGAGAAAGTTAGCATGCAAGCAATGTAAAAATGGGAGCACAGAGGCTTACTAGTCCGGACTTACTGGGCTTTAGGCGCTTGCGATGCAGCACCTTTGGCTTCCTCTTGCGCGTTTTGAGGTTCAAGTTTTTTAGGTTGATACGCCGGCTCGATGGTCACCTTCAAGGTGCCTTGCTTTTCTTTTAGCCAATAGGCAAGCACTTGCTGTTTTTTCTCTTGAGTCAAGCGATTCATGATATCTTGCTTGGCTTTTTCAAAAGGGACAACACTGGCAGGCTTTTTCTCATCAACTCTTAAAATATGATAGCCAAAAGAGGTTTCAAGAACGCGAGGATACAGCGTATTAACAGGCGTCTGAGAAGCGGCAAGCCAAAAAGCTGGCTCGGTAGTTTGTTGCACCAAAAAACCAACATCGCCGTTTTGTTTGGCCGACAATAGATCATCTGACTGTGTTTTGGCCAGAGCCTCCAGTTGCGCCGGCTTGGCTTGAACTTGAGCAAACAAATTAGCCGCTTTTTGCTTCAGCTTGGCTTTTTCTGAAACCAGAGCCTTGTTTAATTGAGCTTCTGTCCAATTAGGGTGGGCGGCTCGTAGCGACTTGCGCATTTCAGCATCAATGGCTTTCACCAAAATATGATGAACATGAATGGACGGTGGCAGCTTAAACACATCCGGGTTTTTCGCGTAAAAGGTTTTAGCCTCTGCCTCCGTCGTCTCAAGAGAGACCGGGTGGGCAGCATCCTGAGCGAGTTTTATCACGAGTTTATCATTTAGCACTTCGCCCTTTAGGGCATCAATGAAGGCACTTTCAGAAAATTGATTTTTTTCCAACAAGGCTTTCAGAGCTTTTTCACCCCCGGCAGCCGCTTCGTGTTTTTGACGAAGCGCCTGAATTTCTTGATTAGATACCGATATACCTTGTTTTTTAGCTTCCTGATCGATGACGGCATCCATAATGAGCTTCTGAAGGGTGAGTTGCTTGAGCGTTTCCTGAATAACCGGGTTTTTCATCAGTTCAGGATTATCCCCCACCTTGAGCCTTTTGGCATACAGCGCCATCTCGTTGTCATACTGAAGCTGACTGACTACGGTAGAATCAACCGTCAGAACCTTCACTTTTGCACGGGGATCCAGTTGCTGACTCAGACCGGGCACCATCTGACAGCCTGAAAACCCAAACAAGGAGACAGAAAGCAAAAGGCTCAGACTCATCGTGACTAAGGCTTGGGTGGCAGCATGGGGGGCATATTGTTGCCGACTGCATGGATGTATTGCTGCCTTCAAAAATTGATTAATAGCCATAGGGTTAAAAATCCTCTTAACAAAAATCCGAAAAAGCGTGTGCCTAAGCCACCAAAAGCCCAGAAGGAAAACTAAAGAATAATTCAAGAACAATCAGATACACGTGTATTTTTTTGCACTTACAACTAGAGCGACCATTTTTATCGAAACTTACCTATTAGCATAGTCCAAATAAAAATCCTCTAATCAGGGAGCCGCCAGAAAACGAGCAATTTTTATGTTTCCAGAAAATCAACTACGCAATCTGCTTAAGACGCCCTCGCCCTTAAAATCCGCCAAATCAGTAACGATTGGGGTCTCTCGCATCTGCTTTTTTTGTCAAAATTTTGTCAAAAAAGAAGCAGATGAAAAAAACATAAAAAAAATATAAAAAAATGTTTGCAATTTGTTACATGACCCGTTATACTCTAATTTAATTATTGCAAATAGATAACACTCACATATCGCTTCAATATCCAGGTTAACTCAATGCGATATTGAATAGATGACATAATTAACTCTCTGGTTCTAGCGTCACTCACAAAAAAATATCAACTATAAAAGTCTATCAGGAAATTATGATTCTATTGCACGCATGCGCTAGATGTGTGTTAGCCGTTTTATCCCTTTGACAATGCGAGGAAAAGAGCCAATGGCAATTGCGTTGGTAAATAAATTTAAACACTGGGTCTCAGGTGATCATTATGATGAAGAGTTGTACGCCCATGATGACGATGCATCTGATTACCGCGGACAAGACTATCGAGGTCAAGATATGGAAGAGTATGAATCCCTCAATGGCGGGGCATCAGCTGGTCAAGCTGCCGGCTCGCCAATGTCAGATCGCGGTTTAGCCGCCTCAGCGCGCTCAATGGCAAATTCTCGTTTTGGGAAAGCCAATTTGCGTGTGGTCGACCATCCCAGTGTGATGGCCAGCCAAGTGGTCGTGGTTGAGCCCAGAAGCTTTGAAGATTCACTGGTGATGGTTGAGCATTTGCGTAACCGTCGCACGGTGGTGTTGAACCTCCACCTGCTCGACATGGCGCAATCCCAGCGTGTGGTAGATTTTCTGGCAGGCGCAACTCACGCCATTGATGGTCATCAGAAGCGCATTGGCGAAGGGGTGTTTTTGTTTACACCCAGCAACGTCTCTATCAGCACAGAGCTCGACAAAGCCGTAGCTTCTGGTGCTAGTGCCTATTGGCAAGCCAGTTAATTGATAAATTGACGAGAGTTGCAACCCGTCGTCTCGAATCTATTTTTTTAATCAATGTGTGTTGCTCCTTATCCCCTCATTGCCCTGGTAGTTTCTACCAGGGCTGTTTTTCGTCTCAAAAAAATTTTTGATTT
>JAYKJM010000005.1:0-4272 GCA_035285385.1 Vampirovibrionales bacterium | reverse complement strand
ATTGACGAGAGTTGCAACCCGTCGTCTCGAATCTATTTTTTTAATCAATGTGTGTTGCTCCTTATCCCCTCATTGCCCTGGTAGTTTCTACCAGGGCTGTTTTTCGTCTCAAAAAAATTTTTGATTTAACGCAATAAACTCTATTGACATATCCAGCTTATCTTGCTCTAAATACTAAGTCCTGTTTTTTTTTAGTTTTTTACGAATACTTTTTTAATACAGAGGGTTCTTCTAGTGGATAAAAAAATACTTTCTCTTGACATTAGGTATTACTCTCGGGCTTCTGTCCTCGATTCCATCATTTGCTGTTAGCTCAGCACAGCCTCTTGGTTTTAGCCCATCACATGCTTTGGGTGGCTACCAATACCGCGATAGTGGCTATATCTATAGCAACGTGACGATTCCTCAAGATGCTGCCAAAAAAACAGATTTCAATAGAAATACAGCCAAACTGAAGCAAGGTACATCATCAAAGATTAATATATTGAGGCTGATTGAAGTCGGTGATGCTGGTATCAACAAAGCAGCAGGTTCGGCAGGTATCACAAAAATTAACTATATTGATGTCAATGAAACATCTCTGTTGATTTTATTTAAAACCATCACAACAACGGTTTACGGTGAATAAATAATCACCTTTTTATGATAATTACCCATTAGAGACTTTGCATTTGCAGGGTCTCTAGTCTCATATCAGCGCTTACATAACGGGTGGTTAGCGCTTTATTGTAATCCACTGGGGTTACATTTTTACACGTTAATTGTTATTTTCGCTACTGCGAGATTTTAAAAACAGGTTTTTGAAAGTTATTTTTTATACAATGAAATACGTGCCCCGTTTTATTTGATTTAAGAAGGCTCGTCATTTTTTAAGGATCTCCCACCCATGCCCATGATTTCAGAACCCCATGCCAATAAACCCCAAACTGCCATTGGTATCGACATTGGAGGCACCAAAATAAACGCAGCCCTGGTTGTCACCGAGCCATCAGGTGAGTTTCGACAAGAAGCTTTTGAGCGTATTTCTACCCCCACCCAAACGGATGCCTTTGTTGAGGCGCTCAAGGGGTTGGTAGAGCAAGTTATCGCAAACGCTCGCAGCTATGGGCTACCTACGCCTCAATCCATTGGCGTGGCCACGGCAGGCATCGTGAACTCAGATGAAGGCGTAATTATGGGCTCCACGGGGAATTTACCGGCCATAAAACCACCCTTTGCCATTGGCCCTTTGCTGAAAGAAGCCTTTAAGCTGCCCGTCCATGTTGAAAATGATGCCAATGCAGCCGCCTACGGCGAGTATCAGCTGGCACGTCTGAGCAGACCAACGCTGAAAAACATGCTCATGATTACCTTGGGGACGGGCGTCGGCACGGGCTTGATTATTGAAGGCAAACTTTATCGAGGGGCTCATTTTTGCGCAGGAGAAGGTGGCCATATCGCCATCGGAATGGACAACAAGCGCTTGTGCACATCTGGTCGCTATGACACCTGGGAAAGTTACGCCTCAGGAACAGGTTTGGCCATTACCGCAAGAGAGATCGCGGCCGCCCATCCAGATGTTAACCTGGTAGCTGATTTAACCGGGGATTTGCCAGTCGAGGAACTCAGCACGCACCGGCTGATGGTCGCCTTAATGAATGAAAACCCCATCGCCAAAGAGATCGTCAATCTCTGGCATCAGCATGTGGCTCTTGGTTTGGTCAGCCTGCTCAACGTGCTGGATCCTGAATTAACCATTATTGGCGGCGGTTTAGGCGCCTCCATTGATCTCAATCATCTCAATGCGCTTTTAAAGCAGCGCTTGATGGCTCCCCCGATTACACTGCAAGTGGCCTTGGCTCAGTTGGGCAATAACGCGGGCTTGTTCGGGGCAAGTCGCCTGGCGCTTGAGTTGAGTAATATGGTGCCCGCCTAAAAGTTGATGAACTTATTGCGTGCCTTGAGACTTGAGAGCCGCGTATATTTGTTGATGCACCCTGGCCAGACAACTGTGATGACGATCCACCAGCCAGGCTCGATACGGGCGCATCAGGGGGCGAATCAGGAACGAGCGCGAAAACTCGCGCTGAATTTTTACCTTAATCGGGTCGCATTGATCGGCAATAGCGGTTTCAGGTGGCATGACTGAAACAACATCAGCGCTGCTTTTATGCCCATTAAAGGGCCAAAACGCCTCAACTGGTGAGGCCTCTAAAATTGTACCCTGAAGCATCAAGCAAAATAAAGCCACCAGCGAGACTTTAAGAGCACACAGAGCATTAACCCTGGTAATCCAGAACGGTAATTGACGTTTCAAAACGATGCCTTTCTGAGGATAAGCTCATGTTTTACACATGATATTACCAATGATTCTTAACAAGTGATTGTTACACAAGACTTCATTGTACCCCAAGACAGGCATGAGCGTCTTTGGGGATTTTACTAACCCCCCAGGTGACGACGTGATAAAATATGATCATAAATCTTCAAAAGATTTATTGTTTTGAAATAAACCACTTGGGAGCACGTTTTATTATGTCACTATCAAAATTGCTAGCCAGTCGCCAAAACGACGCAACCTTACTGAGCGCTGTGGGTTTAGACATCCCTGTGGGAGATATTCATTATCAATTTTCACCCGCCCAGTTAATTGAACACGCGTTGCAGCGTAAAGAAGGTTCTCTGGCCAGCAATGGTGCGCTGGTGGTCACCACGGGTAAATACACGGGCCGCTCCCCCAACGATCGTTTTATTGTGGATGATTCTAAAAAAGTGCACACCGATATTGATTGGGGCGAGGTAAATCACCCAACAACGCCCGAAGTGTTTGACAAGGTGTATGCCAAAGTTCTTGCGTATTTGCACAATCGAGCCGTCTATATTTTTGATGGATTTGCCGGTGCTGATGCCAAACATCGCTTGCCGGTCAGATTTATCAACGAGCTGGCCAGCCAAAATCTGTTTGTTCACCAGTTGTTTATTCGCCCCACGCAAGCTGAGCTGGCTGATTTTACACCCAAGTTTAGCGTGATAGCCGTCCCCGGTCTCAAACTGGATCCCAAAACCGATGGCGTGAATTCTGAGGCCGCGATTTTAGTCGATCTTGAGCGCCGTCTGGTGTTGGTGGTTGCCTCGCAATATTCGGGCGAAATGAAAAAAAGCATCTTTGCGGTCATGAATTACCTGATGCCGGCTGAAGATGTCTTCCCGATGCATTGCTCGGTCAACATGCCCAAAACAGAGGACAAAGATGTCAAGAGCGCGCTATTCTTTGGCTTGTCGGGCACCGGAAAAACCACGTTGTCCGCCGATCCAGACAGGATTTTAATTGGCGATGACGAACACGGCTGGGGCCCCGATGGCGTCTTCAATTTTGAAGGGGGCTGCTACGCCAAAACCATTCGCCTCTCCAAAGAAAATGAGCCTGAAATCTGGGAAGCTATCCGGTTTGGGGCGCTGGTTGAAAATGCCGTGCTTCATCCGCAAACCCGCGAGTTGGACTATGATGATGACCGCATTACCGAGAACGGCCGCGTGGGCTATCCCATCGAATATATCCCCAATGCCAAACCAGACGGATTAGCGCCGCACCCGGCCACGGTGATTTTCTTGACGGCGGATGCGTTTGGGGTCTTGCCGCCGGTTGCAAAACTGACGCCTGAGCAAGCCCAGTATCATTTTATTAGTGGTTACACCAGCAAACTGGCCGGCACTGAGCGCGGGATTACGGAGCCCAAAGCCGCCTTTTCAACCTGTTTTGGCGCGCCGTTTATGCCACGGCCGGCCGCGGTTTATGCTGAGCTATTGACCAAGCGCATTCAGCAGCATCAGGTCAACGTATACCTCATTAACACGGGCTGGCAGGGCGGGCCTTATGGGGTCGGCAAGCGCATTAGCATTCCGTTGACGCGCGCCATTGTCAATGCCGCACTTGATGGCTCACTGGAGAAGGCAAGCTATTTTACCCACCCGATTCTCAACCTGCAGGTGCCAACATCGTTGCCTAGCCATGATGACGTAAAGGCGCAGATGCTGAACCCGCGTGAGGGCTGGGCTGACAAGGCCGCTTATGACCGTCAGGCGACGCAGCTGGCCGAAATGTTTGTGAAAAACTTTGCCACCTTTGACGGGGTAGAGCACCTGGTGAGCGCCGGCCCGCGCGTTGCCACCACGGTGTAAAATACGCAAAGTCCAGGTGTGAGCAAACGTTGACAACATCACGCCATGGAAATTATCAGCTAGATATTATTTGGCACCCTCAAAGGTGGTTCAAAGGTGATTCTAGCTGGGCGT
>JAYKJM010000004.1:0-9678 GCA_035285385.1 Vampirovibrionales bacterium | reverse complement strand
ATTAGCCCCGCTTGGCCAGGGCAGCAGCGCGCTCTTGGGCAATTTTGGCATAAGGCCCATCCGGGCGTGCTTTCAAATACGCCTGATAGTTTGCAACCGCCTCTGAGAAACGCTGCTGGCTCTCCCAAATAACGGCCAGACCATAGCGAGGCTCAGCCATGGTGTCATCAAGCTGAAGTGCTTTCTGGTAAGCGGAAACCGCCTGCGAAGTATTTCCCATTGCATGATACACCGTGCCTAAGTTATAAAAAACCAGGGCATTGGTTGGATAATGCGCTGCAGCGCGCTGATAAATTGATAAGGCCGCTTTTAAATTCCCTAGCTGATGTTCGGTTTGCGCAAGACCAAGCAAGGCATACAGAAATTTAGGATCAATGAGCAGCATGGCCTCGTAGGTTTTTTTGAGCTGAGAAAGCGTCGCTGGCTCCTGTCCCACCAGCATGTACGCCTCTGACAGGGCGATAAGTAAATTGAGCCGCTCAGCAGTCGGGAAGTCGGTTTTTAAATTCAGGGCATTTAAACGTTCAATAACCCCCTCTGCGATTGGTTTGGCAATGACTTGATCTTCAAGCTTGGCTTGCTGCAGGTCAATTTTTGCCAGATATAGCCCGGCAATGGGCTCATCCGGGTTATCAGCCAGAATGGCATCGTATTGTCCACGGGCGGCATCAAGTTGGCCATTGGCAAAATCGGTATGGGCTCTGGATAAGCGGAGTTGCTCGGTATCCCCCGAGGAATCCTCAAGGCGCGTCAGGGTACTCGCTTCATCAAAATAGGCTTTGGCTTGGTCAAACTGTTTTTTTTCATAGGCGATTTCTCCCATTTCCTTCAAAACACCCAGGAGGTCTTTTCTCAAGGCGTCTACATCTTGCGGTGTCATTTTGGGCTGGGTATTGTCGCCATCAGATGGCAGGTCTTGCTGAAAGCGGGGCAAATCGCGATATAGCTGGCGATAGCCGGTTAGCGCCAAAGGGATTTCTCCGGCCTGATGCGCGGCAATGGCTCGATTTTTTAGCAGAATCCAATCCTCATTTGCCTTGCCTGAAAAAGGGGGTTGTGTCACAAGGCTGTTGTAAATATCCAACGCCGTTTTAGGTTCATGATTCAGCTGATAGGCGTAAGCCAGCTGCTTTTGCCACAAATAGCGCTGAGAATCACTTTTGGGCAATGCCGCTTGCGCCAGAAGATACTGTAATTCCTTGGCGGCCACACCAAACTGCTTGTCTTCAAGCAATGCGTTGGCGTAACGGGAACGAACCGCTATTTCTGCTGGATGATTGGCCAAATATCTTTGAAGAGCGCTTGCCGCATCGGCCCATCGTTGATTGGCTTCATACATAGTGGCCAGTGCCAAAAGCAGAGCATCATTGCCAGGATCCGCCAGGATGGCTTTTTCATAGGCCTTGGCGGCGGCATCAATTTCGCCAAGGCTAATGAGTGCCTCGGCTTCGGCCAGTGCGGTTTCCAGCTGATTTAGTTTTGACTTGGGGGTCGCTTGCAGCAGTAGCAGCGCCTGTTTGGCCTGATTGCTTCGGGTTAAGGCCTTGGCCAGCGCAACCGTATCAGAAAATTTTTGTGGCGATTGCCGACGAAGCTTTTCAAAGGCAGAGGCTGACTCGCCTGCGGCGCCCATTTCCAAGAGCAGGTAGGCACGGTATCGTTGGGCGTCCCAATGATCGGGATATTGCAATAAAACAGCTTGATAGGCTGCCAAAGCCATCGGCAACTGACGACGCAAAGCCTGCACACGCGCCAGATTTAACAGCCCATAGGTATAATCTGGATTGAGCTGAACGGCCTGTTGATAATAATATTCTGCTGCCGCCAAGTCACCCGATTGCTCAAAAATAGCGCCAAGACTGACGGGAATCATGCCATCGGCTGGACATAGCTGGAGTACCTTCTGGTAAAGGCTTACCGCTTCACGCGGCCGCCCTGTTTTGGAGAGCAGGCTTGCCAGGCGAATCAGAACTAGCGGGTGGTTTGGATCCAGCCCCAGGGCTCGACGATAATAGGATTCTATGGTTTCAAGCGGGGCTTGCTCAGATTCGGCCGCAATGGCTTGCTTAAAATAAACTTGAGATTGAGAGGCATTGGCAGGAGCCGTGGATTCTGAAAATGCTGTCAAAGGATGCTGAAGGAGGCTCAAATAGGCAATACTGAGCGCCGCACCAGAAAAAACCATTGTTCGCTTGATGGGACCATCAAGCTTGGCTTTGAGCGTCGCTGTGGTAAAAACTGTCATCGGCGTCAGCGTCCTTTAGTGCCTATATTTCAGTGCCTATATTTAGAGACTAACGGGCTTAAAGCCCTAGTATATACGATTATACTGCCGTGCAATACATTCAAGAGGAGTCATCCGTGTGCCAACCCTTGGGATTTGTTGTACAGTTTAAAGGCTGTATCGTTTCAAGCGTAGCCGTTTTGAAAAATGAGACGTTGGAGTCGCTTTTGTGTTTCTGAAATCCACACTGTTTAATCGTCATCGTGCGTTTGTCATCTCGCTGTTGAGCGTTGCCATTGGTGTTGGCTCAATGGCAAGCACTTTAGGTCACGGTTTTGGCATGATGCCCGCCTGGGCTGCATCAACGTCTCCCGTGCAAGTCCAGTCAAAAGCTTCGCCAACCGTTTCACCTCAAAAACCGTCAGCGGCCATCAGAAAAGCACCTTGCCTAGTGTCAGAGGGCTCAGCGGCTGTGGCGTGCTCAGCCTACGCAGAGGTAACGTCTCTGGATTTGGTGCAACGCCCTGCGGATTATTTGAATAAGCTTGTTAAATTTGAGGCGGAATTCAATACGTTTTCAACCCTGGGGCTCGATTATTCTCGTGCCAAGCGCGACGCCAGAGACTATTACGGATTAATGGTGCGCCGACCGGATGTGAGCCACCACGTGATTCCGCTGTCTGAACTGAAACTCTTTGCCAAGCGGCCAGATGAGCCCAAAAACGAGCAGAAGCAACCGCCAAAAACCGTGACGCCACAATCCCAAAAGCCTCAGGAGTCCTCAAAAGAAGCCGACACCCTCCTCAAAAACTGGATGGAGCTTGAACGTGGGGATCGCATCCTGATTTATGGCAAGGTTTTTTCGGCAGCGCTGGATGACCCCTGGATGGATGTTCAACGGATTGATCTTCTCAAAAAAGCCCCTTCAAAAAAGAAAAAATCACCCGATGTTTAAGTCGAGCCAATCGAACTCAAGGATTTTGGTATGATGCAGCCCCACGTGAGTGAAAGCGCCTTTGAACCCCCTTGTCAACAAACAAGCCTTAAGTCATCTGATTCTTCCGAGTCGCCTGATTCATCGATAAGCTCTGTGGGTGTGGCCTTAATTGGTTTGGGCACCGTCGGCTCTGGCGTCTACAAATTGCTGGCTCAAGAAAATGTCCAGGGTCATCTGCCAGTTGGCATCCGGGGAATTGCGGTTCGAAACCCCAATAAAGTGAGAGTCCTCGAGCGCAATGTTGAACATGCCAGCTTTAGTGATCCTCAGGCTTTAATTCACCGTGATGATGTCCAGATTGTGGTGGAAACCATGGGTGGCATCACGGATGCTTACGATTGTGTCAAAGCGGCACTTTTGGCCAAAAAACATGTGGTAACCGCCAATAAAGCCTTAATTGCCACCCATGGTAGCGAACTATTCGAATTAGCCAGAAAACATCAGGTGCGCTTACTGTTTGAAGGCGCTGTGGCCGGAGGTATCCCGGTGATGATGCCTCTGAAATTATCGCTGGCAGCCAATCGCATTGAAGCCATTGCCGGTATTCTCAATGGCACCACCAATTACATTTTAACGCAAATGGCGACAGCCGGTCTCTCGTTTGAGGAGGCGCTTGAGCAGGCTCAATCGCTTGGCTTTGCAGAGGCAGACCCAACCAGTGACGTGGAAGGCGAGGATGCTGCCTTCAAATTGTCAATCTTAGCCTCAATGGGCTTTCAGCAGCATGTGATGCCCCAAGCTGTGCATCGCCATGGCATTACAACCGTCTCTGCATTGGATATTGAAAACGCGCAAACGCTTGACTACACCGTTAAACTTATTGCCTTGGCGCAAAAAGTTGAGGCCTCAGAAACGCATCCAGAATGCTTGACCCTTCGGGTTCAACCCATGCTGGTGCCGGCCTCCCATCCCTTGGCTCGTATTGATAATGAATATAATGCGGTTTGGATTCGTGGCCATGCGGTGGGGGATGTGATGTTTAGCGGCAAAGGCGCCGGTGAGCTCCCCACAGCAAGCGCCGTTACTGCTGATATTCTGGCCATTGCCCGAGATTTAGCGGCAGGCAACGACCCCATTGCCGGCATGAAAATTCCAGCCATGCCAGAAGCCGTGATTCAGCCAATTGAACAGAGTGCCAGCCGCTATTACGTGCGGGTGACAACACTTGATCAACCCTCTGTTATTGGCCATTTAGGATTGGCCTGTGGCGCGGCAGGCGTGAGCCTGGAGTCTGTGATGCAGCGCGGTATTTCCCCCAACGCAACGGCTTCCATCATGTTACTGACCCACCGTGTCACCCATGCTCAAATGAAGCAGGCCCTCGAGAATATGCGCGCCAACGGCAGCATCCAGCAAATTGATTGTGTGCTTGCAGTCTTGCCCTGTTAAAGCGCACTAATGATGGTTAGAACGAGCGGTTCGCCTTGACTAACGCCTCGTTAAACTGCTGCCAAGACTGCTGCCATGACGGCTGGCCTGAATATTGGCCTGACTGTGTCCAAGATAACGGCGAGCAACACGCCTCCTCTCCAGTCAGCGCTTCGGGGAGGCGGCGTTGACGTTGACTGAAATGAGTGGTGCATTGCGCAAACATGAGACGGCTATGGCTGAGTGAGGCCATGTTGAGGTCTCCCTGTCTGGATGAGAGACAAGGGTTCAGAGATAGGTTTTTCGACGTATTTTTATCTTGCAGAAACTGTGAAACGTGATGCAAAGGGTCTTTAATGGCTTCAACCCCCAGCTGATATTGCTGCAATGCGGTGTGGGTTTCTGCCAGGCCAATTTGAGTGTATCGAGAGACCGCCTCAATGGCAGGGCTCAACGTGGCTGGATTTGTAAGCTGGCCAGTAACTTGACTGACTTTTTGAGCATCATTAACGACCGTTTGCCACTGGGTAATGGTTTTAGGGAGTTTTCCTTGGGCGGCTTCCACCCGCCATTGGGCAAGAGAGACGGAGCCCGTCCAACGCGTCAGAAACGAATTTAATCTGGACAGGGTGCCTTGTGGGTCGGCAAGGGCTTTTGAGCTGTCAAACACGCGTTGGGTGACACGAGAGCCTTCAATCAGGGCTAAGGCCAGATCGTTTTGGGTTTTCTGAAAATCACGCATGCGCAGTGTTGTCTGAAAGGACTCCCCTTTTTTAATGGGATCGACGACTAAATCAATACTTTTGCCGCCTGCCAGGCCATAAAATTGCACTGTAGCGCGGGTATGTGGCGGTAACTCTGGGGCGTCTGGCTGCGTCTGTATTTCAATCATGACGCGATTGTCACCATAACGGGCCGTCAGTAACCGGACTTTTTTGACCACACCAATGTCAACACCCATGAGCCTAACCGGAGTTCCGGTTTTCAAACTATCGGCCTGGGTCAAATAAAATGTGAGAGTTTGCCGGTATCGACCCGAGAAAAGGGTGTCAAAATCTATTTGCCAGCACGCCACGGCAATCGCGAGCAACATCGTGCCCCAAAGCAGGAGATCGCTATATTTGGCCAGGGTCGTTGTCAACTTAATAAAAATTTAGTCTCCAAAACATGGTGAATTGATTGCATTTTACGCGGTCATCGCCTATAACTAGCCTGAGTGGTCGGGCATGAATTCATGGTGGCCGTCATCTCACTGTCTTATTATAATATTTGGCAATTATCTCACGGCTAACCGTAAGACCCTACCATTTTTTTAATGGGTTGAACAAAAAACACTCTTAGTCTGGGAATAATTTTTATCCGTTTATCCTGTTGTGTTTTCGACTTGAAGGAGCTTACTGCTTATGGCCCCGCAAATTGGTAAATTGGCCCCTAATTTTACGGCCCCTGCCTATTTTAACAATGAAATGAAAGACATCTCTTTAAGCGACTATCGTGGCAAATGGGTTGTTCTCTTTTTCTATCCACTGGATTTCACGTTTGTGTGCCCGACCGAAATTCAGGGGTTTAATCAGAAGATTGAAGAGTTTGCCAAAATGAACGCTCAAGTTTTGGGTGCAAGCGTTGATAGCGTATACTCCCACAAAGAGTGGAGTGAAGGCTCTTTAGGCAAATTGAACTTCCCGCTGATTTCTGACATTTCTCATCGCATCAGCCGCGATTACGGCATTTTGATTGAAGAGAAAGGTATCAGCTTGCGTGGTGCCTTTATTATTGATCCTGAGGGTGTCTTGCGCAGCTATATGGTGAATGATTTGGCGGTGGGTCGCAGTGTGGATGAAGTCATTCGTCTGCTGCAGGCCTTCCAGAGCGGCGAGCTTTGCCCCGTAGGCTGGAAGCCCGGCGAAAAAACCCTGGGCAAAGCCTAACGCTAAAATCGCCGGGCTGACCAGAAAAACAAATTATCATCCCGGCGAAAAAACTGTGCAATATAAGCTCAAAGCGTTTATTAACGCCGTCAGAAAAATCATTGAATCCCCAGAGGCTGACTCCAACAGAGTGAGCCTCTTTTTTGATCGCAGGTAGGTAAGCTCGACGAAAAGTAACAAATAGTAACAACCGCGCGCGTGATTTGCAAAAAAAACCTTGTAAGCCTCATGCCTGTATGTTATTAAGATAGTCCACTAATTTAACAAGTCTGCGTGACACTAAAATTATCTACATTCATTTATAAGTTTTTTAATAGATATTTAAACGGATTTTAAATATGTTGCCTTCTCTGGTAAGCCTCGTTCTTCTTCTCCTCGGCGTTATTACGCCGGTGGGTAGTTGAGTCCTGTCCAGTCAAAAGCAACGACAGTCAACCAAACGACCCACCCGCATCGCAGGTGGGTCGTTTTCTAACAAAAAAAGTGAAATTTTCGGTTTTAACCTCTTACTGCCCCAGCGTATACGGAGACAGGCCAATGACCATTCAGATTTACAAGCCAATCAGTACCTTTTGGAATAGGGTTATCGTCTGGCTTGCCGTTGGATTTCAGGCGATTGGGTCTCTCAATGGAGCCTGTTCTTATGCGATGAGTCCTGTTGCCGTTGCGTGTCATACTCTGAGCGCATCTTTACACAAGGAGAGTTAAATTATGGCCGCCTCTACTGCGTCAAATGTGAGCCATTCTAGTATGATGATGACATCATCATCCCAGCATGCACCGACACCAATGCCACCATCGCTTCCCACCACAAGCCCTAAAACGGCTTCTATCAACATTAAACCATTGCACAAATCGGGTGCTCAGTGGCTTTTGAGCACACTGGCCGCCCAGGGTGTGGATACCCTGTTTGGCATGCCTGGCGGCGTAATTTTACCGATTTACGACAATCTGCATGAATTCCCCCAAATTCGTCATATTCTGGTGCGACACGAGCAAGGGGCGGGTCATATGGCAGAAGGCTATGCCAAAGCGACGGGCAAGGTGGGTGTGGCGCTTGCTACCAGCGGCCCTGGCGCGACCAACCTGATTACGGCGCTGACAGATGCCTACTATGACAGCGTGCCGATTGTCTGCATTACGGGCAATGTGCCCACGTTTTTACTGGGCTCTGACGCGTTTCAGGAAGCCGATATGGTGGGCATGACCCGTGGCTGTACCAAATACAACACCATGGTGCGGCGCATTGAAGATCTGGTGCCCGCGCTTGAGGAAGCCTTTTATATTGCAGCCTCCGGCCGTCCTGGCCCCGTGCTGGTGGATATTCCCAAAGATGTGATGACGGCCATGATCGCCGAAGATGCCATCAGGCACTTTACGCCCTCTGATTTACCCGGCTATGCCCCTGAGGCGGCCAATCAATACAGTGGCGCTGACATTGACACCGCCATTCAATTATTACTGGAGGCCAAACAGCCTGTTATCCTTGCTGGTGGCGGGGTGATTTCGGCCAACGCCAGTGTTGAATTGCGTCAGTTGGCTGATCAATGGCAACTGCCCGTGGCCAGCTCCTTGATGGGGTTGGGCTGCTTTGCCGCGGATCATCCGTTATACCTGGGATTTTGCGGCATGCATGGTCATGTAGCGAGCAATCTGGCGATTGCCAACGCGGATGTCTTGCTGGTGGTGGGCAATCGTCTCAACGAGCGTCAGACTGGCAATAAGGCCAAATTTGCCTCCAATGCCCGCATTATTCATATCGATTTGGATCCCACAACGCTCAATAAAAACGTGCAGGCAGGCCTCGCGCTTCAGGGAGATGTGAAGTCTGTTTTGCAAGCGCTCATTGCCCGAACGCCACTGAATACGTCTGATGCCCTTTTTGAAAAAGCGTTAAATAGCCGCTCAACATGGATGAGCAAGATTGACGGCTTTAAGGCGCGCAGAAAGGCCCCCGATGAATGGCCTCACGGCTTTTTGTCGCCAGAATTGGTAGCGCAGCGCCTGTTTCAGTGGCTTCCCCAGAAGGCCATCATCACCACCGAAGTGGGGCAGCACCAAATGTGGGCGGCTCAGCAGTATAACCTCAATACACCTCGCACGTGGCTTACCAGTGGCGGCCTGGGCACCATGGGATTTGGCTTTCCGGCGGCGTTGGGTGCCAAGGTGGCCAAGCCCGATCATCTTGTGGTGGATATTGCTGGCGATGGCAGTTTCCAGATGACCCTGCAAGAGCTGGCAACCGCCACAGAAAGCAATCTGCCTGTCGTGGTGGCCGTCATGAATAACGCCCACCTGGGTATGATTCGTCAGTGGCAGGGGCGCATGTTTGAGCGCGAGTCGCAGGCGGCCATGTTTGGCCCCGATTATCTCAAGCTGGCCGAGGCCTACGGTGCTCGCGGGTTTGTGGTCGAGCATCCGGATCAGATTGATGCCGTCATTCAAGAGGCCTATCACGTGGGGATGACCCAGACGGTGATTATTGATTTTCGGGTGCATGCCAAAAGTGATGTCTATCCGTGGGTGCCCGGCGGTGCGGCCAATGCAGATATGTTGCAATCGCCAGCGTGCGCCTGGCCTGGTGCCAAACAGACTCAGTCTGGTGGCGCCTAGTCATTAAAAACAGAAATACACACTATTCCCAACTGTGGAATAGGCTGAAAATTAGGATTCAGTCATTGCGGTGCAAAAAGGAACGAAAAACTCTATTTTCAAAAGCCCGTGATAGCCTTCAGAGTGTTGGAACATCAGGCTCATGAAAAATGTCTGACAGTGAATGCTGTCGATGCTCTCAAGGCACGAACCCTCTTCCACCCCTACCGTATAAAGGTTCAACATAATGTCCAATATGACCCAAACTGAAACAATTACGTTACAATGTAGTCTTAATGCGCGCTTGGGCGCACTGGATCGCGTGCTCGGGGTTTTATCTCACCAGGGTGTGTTGCCCTTACAAATGCACGCCGTTATGACGACCAACACGCCAGCAAAGCCAACCGATGGCAGCCTGCCCCTGATTCAGCTGACCGTTGTGTTGCCCCCTTGTGAGCCGGAGGTCTTGGCCAAGCGCGTGAAGCTTATTGAGAAACAAATTGATGTCATTTGTTGTGAAGTGAAGTGAGAGCATTGTAATGATTCCAAGCGTAAAATTTGGGAGACAA
>JAYKJM010000003.1:0-13071 GCA_035285385.1 Vampirovibrionales bacterium | reverse complement strand
AAAGGCGCAGAATCGTTAAGAAACATAAAGTGATGATTTGAAAATACAGTCGCTCATCTTTAATCTAATTTTGCTACAGTTATTTTATTGAAAGTTTTTTTACGATTTGGAAGGAAACATTAAAAATTAAGAAATCCTGCGGAAAAATCAACTGGGCAGAAAAACTAGCCAGTGGATAGAAAAACCAGTCAAAAAAACCAATCAAAAAAATCACCCAAAAAGAAAAGTAAAAAATTAAAGAACTTAATAACAATAATCAAACTCGAAAATATAAATGCTCGAAAAAAGACACATTGAAAAATGCACATTAAAGACAAGCATTTTTCGGAAAAATCTGCGGCCAAAGTGGCTTTTAAATGGGTTTAATGGGCTTTTATTAGCACGCAGTAAGATACCTTAGAACGGTTTACGAGCGTAGCAACTGGATGACGTTTTATCTGATACTGTTTCTGATGGAAACCATTTTCAACGCTATGCATTTAAAAAACCGCTGCCAACAGTAAAAATGAACATCTTGAAATCAAACCCAAATAGAATTCAAACCGTAGAATTCAAACCATCGAGCATGCAATCGACACGGGTTACGACTAAAAAAGGTACTTTTAATAGCGTTGCCACGTGCAAGTTTTTTGTCCACAACAAGCAAGTCCACACACAAAGGTAGGCGATCATCTTATGAATTCTTCTTTAAGTTCAGCTTTGAGCTCATCTGCCACGATTCACCAGCGAGCTGCCGGATCCAGCAGCGACAGGCTCTCGTTTTTCTTGCGCGAGAACCACCTCCATAAAAAAGATTTTGCCGACATGATTGGGGTCACCCTCTCGTATGTTTACAACCTACTGGATGACACACAACCGTTTTCTACGAGAACGACAACCCTAGAGCGCATTGCCATTGTCATGGAAACCGATCCGGCTACTTTTTCAGAATATAAAGGCAGTAGCTTTCAAAATGGGGCATCCCTGAATGGGAACAGCCCTGCCAGCTCAGATTATCCCAATAACCGACTGATTGAACCGGGGGTTCGCTTCTTGATACAGCGTCAACATCAGCTGGGTCTATCGAATGTTCAACTGCTCAAACGCCTGCCCAAAGGATTGCGTTTAAACATGGTCGACATGTGGCGAGGGTCAAGCCCACTGCCGCTGGATTGGTCTCAATTACGCATTTTGGCGCAAGTGTTGGAAATCCCAAATGGTGAGCTTTACCATTACTGGCAGGCGCGATTACAGCAATATCTGGTGGGGGGCGGCATTGAGCCGATGGAAAACATGGGCCTTCTTGAAGCCATGTTTCGCGGCGCCCGCCAATACCTAAGCCTCCATAGTGGGCAATAATTCACGACCATTTTAAAGCGTGTGTGCTTCCTTTAGTATTGGCGCATTACAAACCCACCCTGATGGCTCACTATCTGAAAAATTCAGACTCTTCTCTAGTTGGCTTATTCACGACTGTCAGCCTCAAGCATTGCCATCACAAAAAATAAAACGCCTTGTTAACATCGGCTTGAGTTTTAGAATCCTACCGTGCTAAGTTAAGCCATAAAGGTGTGCAAGGTGGTGATCGCTTACGATGACTGCCAAAAAAGTTGGAATTTTGAGTTTTTAATTCTGTTTTTTGTTGTTCTTTTCGAAAGACTAAGGATTTTTCAAGACTATGGCGAACCCAGATCGCAATAATCCCTTAGCCACCCCTGGTGGCGATGCTGACGGTGAGCGCAGCAAACGCCGTGGCAGTCGTGGCCGCCGTGAAGATCGAAACCTTCCCGCCGCAGAGCCCTCTGAGTGGCAGGAAAAAGTCATTCAAATCCGCCGGGTCACCAAAGTGGTCAAGGGCGGCAAAAAAATGAGCTTTCGCGCCGTGGTTATTGTCGGCAATGGCAAAGGCCAAGTTGGCATGGGCATTGGTAAGTCGGCTGAAGTCATTGGCGCCATTCAAAAAGGCGTGGCCGAAGCCAAGCGCAATCTCATCACCGTGGCTCTGCACTGCGGAACCGTTGTACACAGAGCCGAAGCGTTTGCGACGGGGACAACCGTTCGCGTGCTGCCTGCTGTGGAAGGCACAGGGGTTATTGCAGGGGGTGCGGTTCGCACCGTGCTGGAGCTGGCGGGCGTTCACAATGTGCTGGCCAAAAAAATCGGCTCGAACAATCCGCTAAATATGGCACGCGCCACCTTAAGAGCACTTGAAGGCCTGCGCAGCTTTAAAACGATTGCTAAAAATCGTGGCTTAAGCGTCAAGGCCATGCTCGAGGCCAGCTAATTGCAAACGTTTTGACGTAAAAATTTTTCTACAAAGGATTATTGTCATGAAATACGATATCAATACCCTGCAAAAGCGTGATCTCGAGAGCCTGGTGGGCAAAACGGTTCGCATCACCTTGGTCAAAAGCTTGCTGGGCGTTCAAAAAACGATCATTGCTGTTGCCACCGCGCTGGGTCTGCGTAAAACCACACGCAGCGTAGAGCACAAAGCGACCGTGACCTTGCTGGGCATGATTCACAAAGTGCGCCATTTGGTGACGGTAGAAGTGCTTTAATGTTTTAAGCGCATTGCTGGAATCAGTATTCTCACGTTCGAGTTATCGAATGCTCTCCAGTGGCATCTGCCAATCGATTTTCAGGTTTCCTCCATAATTGCCAGAAAACAAACGCTTACCCGAATTTAAAAAAGGAATTCTCTATGCCTACGCAAAAATCTGCCGCCAAAGCCGCTGCTGTTAGCGCGGATTCATCCTCCTCAGAAATGGTCCGCCTCACCCTAGAGGGGCTAGCCCCTGCAGTAGGGTCTACCAAAAAACGGAATCGCATCGGGCGTGGCCGTGCCCACGGCCAAGGTAAAACCTGCGGCCACGGCCACAATGGTGAAGGTCAGCGTGCAGGCCAATCATCAAAACGTGGCTTTGAAGGCGGTCAAATGCCCGCCTACCGTCGTTTGCCCAAACTTCCTGGCTTCAACGTTCCAAATGCTCGCGTTTGGCTGGAGCTCACCACGGGTGAGTTAAATCGGCTTGTCAAAAAATTTGGTTCAACACTCACCTACGATGTTATTGCTCAAACCAAGCACTGGAACCTCAAAACTGATGGCATTCGCATTATTGACGGTGGTGCCTTGGATCCTAAGCTCGCCGCTAAATTAACGGTTGAAGCCCACTACGTCTCTCCTGCTGCCTTGGCCAAAATTGAAGCCGTGGGCGGAAAAGTTCTTCTAAAGTCGCCCTCGGATTTGTCCGAGACAGAATCCGCCTAAGGCATTGTCCACCATGGCGGTAGGGTTGCTCCCTGCCGCCGCCTGTGATCCACGTTAAACGTTTCAATTCAGCTTGAACTTGCCATGGCGCCACAAACACCCCCGATCTCCAACAGCAGCAGATTTCTTGGAGCCAACGTCAATCCGGTCTCCCTCAAGCAACGAGGTGGCTTGCCGACTTGGGCACAAATCAAAGGGCTTTGGGAAGCCTCCGGACTGCGTGAAAAGCTCCTGTTTACGCTGATTTGTCTGGCTATTTTCCGACTTGCCGCTCAAATCCCTATTTGGGGGATTAACCCCGTGGCGCTCAAGCAAGTCGCTAACAGCCAGCTGCTTGGCTTTTTAGACATGTTCTCTGGCGGTGCCTTAACCAGCTTGTCTGTCGTTGCATTGGGTATTGGCCCCTATATTACCTCCTCTATTATGGTGCAATTGTTAGCGGCGGCCATTCCGCGGCTTGAAGAGCTCCAAAAAGAAGAAGGCGAAGCCGGCCGACGTAAACTGGCACAACTGACACGCATTCTATCCGTGGCTCTGGCGGTCGTGCAATCCATTCTTATCATCAAGCTATTTGCCACCAACCCTCAATTGTTGATGCCTGGGGTCAATCCGGTAGTATTTTATCCACTGGCGGTCGTGGCGTTGGTGGCAGGGTCTCTGTTTACCCTTTGGCTGGCCGAACTGATGAGCGATCGCGGCTTGGGCAATGGCTCATCTCTGTTGATTTTTGCGGGTATCATTACCGGAATCCCGTTTTATGCCAAACAAACCGCAACCTTGGTGGGCGGTGATCCTAAAAAAGCCTTTAGTCTGGTGCTCTTGCTGGCTATTTATCTCATCACCATTGGCCTGATTATCGTGTTACAAGAGGCTGTGCGCAAGGTGCCTATCATTAGCACCAAGCGTCAGGTCGGCCGAACTGTCTATGGTGGCCAGCAAACGCATATTCCCTTCAAAATTAACCCCGCAGGGGTGATGCCGATTATTTTTGCGTTTGCCATTTTAGCGCTGCCCCAAACGGTCATTCAATTTTATCAAAACACTCACCCCACCGGCTTGGGGTTTGAATTTATACGGTTTTACGGGCATTGGCTGGCACCTGGCACCGTGGGCTACATTGTCATGCAGTTTAGCCTGATCATCTTTTTTACGTTTTTCTATGCCAGCATTGTGCCCAGCTTGCAGCCGCGTGAAATTGCGGAACAGCTTCGTAAATATGGCTCTTCGATTCCCGGAATTAAGCCAGGCCGGCCGACTGCAGAAAAACTGGGTCAAATCATGAGCAAAACCATGTTTATTGGTGCCGTGGCACTGGGCATCATCACGCTGATTGCCAACTCTGCCACAAGCTTAACCGGTATTACGACGTTGGCCGGCTTAGGCTCCTCGGCCTTGATTATCATGGTGGGGGTTGCGCAAGATACCATGAATCAGGTAAAAGTGCATTTGCTCGCCAAACAATATGAAGGCTTTCTGGCCAAGCCCGCTTAAAAATTTCTTGCCTTTTATCTGTCTCAAACCTTGTCTGACGTTTACCCTCCCAAAAAGGTCTATTCAATGAGCCTCCCTGTATTCCCCTTTATTAGCCCTCCTAGTGGCGGCAAAGGAACCCAAACCCAACGCCTCAGTGAGCAGTTTGATCTCCCCCGGGTGGATATGGGGGGTATGCTTCGGCAAGTGGCCGCCAGTGGTTCTGAGCTGGGAGAGCGGGTCAAAGGGATTCTAGCGCAAGGTCAGCTGGTCGATACCCCTACCGTTCTGGCCACGCTTCAAGAGGGCATTCAAGCGCTGATTAAAACTTTAAAAACTCCGCCTCGGGGGCTCATCTTGGATGGTTTTCCTCGAAATGCGGAACAAGCAAAAGGCCTTGAGCCTATTCTTGCCTCTTTGAATGCCCATATTGCGGCCGTTATTTATCTTGATGTTCCTCGCAACGTCATTATTGAGCGTGCTGCTAATCGGGTACTCAGCCAAAAGAGCGGCATTGTCTATAATCTCAAGACCAATCCGCCGAAAACACCGGGCGTTTGTGACGTCACCGGCGAAGCGCTCATTCAACGGCCCGATGATCAACCTGAGGTGGTTGCAAAGCGTCTGGCCTCCTTTGATGCCGATACGCAGCCGATTCTGGCCATTTATGAGCACCAAGGCGTGCTGAAATCCATTGATGGCAATCGCGCGATAGACGAAATCACGCAGGATCTGGAGGCGTTGATTGCGCCAAGCTTATTGTCGCCCGTTCACGTCTAAATGAGCTTGCAGATTTTTCTATGACGGACGTTGTTCAATCGCCTGCCCTGACGTTTCAAAGCCTGCTCAGTCGCTTGAGCGACTTTTGGGCGCATCATGGCTGCCTCATTCTGCCCGCCTATGATCTCGAAAAAGGTGCTAGCACCATGAGTCCCTCGACTTTTTTACGCGTGCTTGGCCCTGAACCCTGGCGGGTGGCGATGACGGATGCCTGCCGTCGTCCTACCGATGGTCGCTATGGCGATAATCCCAACCGTCTGCAGCACTATTACCAATATCAGGTCATCTTAAAGCCTATTCCTGATGGCATCCAAGAAATTTATCTCGATAGCTTGAAAGCCCTGGGTATTAACCCCGCTCATCACGATATTCGTTTTGTGGAAGACAATTGGGAGTCTCCAACCTTGGGTGCTTGGGGCGTGGGCTGGGAAGTCTGGCTGGATGGCTTGGAGATTACTCAGTTTACCTATTTCCAGCAGGCCGGTGGCCTTGAAATCACCCCCCCTGCTGTTGAACTCACCTATGGAACAGAGCGCATTGCGATGTTTCTGCAAGGTAAAGACAACGTCTATGATCTCATCTGGCATGAGACCTCACCGGCACAAGCTTCCGTTTCAGCCGAAGCTTCAGGCGCCTGTGCCATTACGTATGGCCAATTATTTCATCAGAATGAGGTCGAAGGCTCGACGTATAATTTTGAGGTCTCCACACCAGAACGTTTGCACACCATTTTTGAAGCCTATCAAGCGGAAGTGGAAACTTGCTTGGCGCGCGATTTGCCGACGGCCGCCCACGATTGCGTGCTGAAGTGCTCTCACCTGTTCAACCTGATGGATGCCCGTGGCGTTATCAGCAAGGACGAGCGCACACGGTTTATTCTGACCATTCGCCGTCTGGCCGAGCAAGTGGCGCGTGCCTACGTGGCCAAGCGCCAAGCATTGGGCTTTCCGTTAATGCCAACAGAAAATACCCTGCTGGCCAAGTAATCATCATTGAAGCGCAACAGTGATGAGTGTCGAAAAAAATCGAAACCGATTGTCCAAGAAAGATGCTCTGTGAGTGACCCTCCCAAATGACGCTAAATCATCCAACGTGTTGGGCCATTTTGCTAGCAGGGGGCGGAGGACAACGCTTTCAGGCAACATCGCCTGAGCCGCTGAACAAGCTCATGATTGCCCTGCACCATCGCCCCGTGTTGGCTTGGAGTGCGCAGAGGCTGCTGGCCTGTGAGGCAATTTCAGGCGTGATACTCGTCTGCCCTGACCCTATGCGCTCACCCTATCAGAAGATGCTGCAAAGCCATCTGGCGATAGCCTCCAAACCCATTCTAACAGCTACAGCAGGCACCTCACGGGCGCAGTCGGTGGCAAGTGGACTAACCGCATTGGCCAATTTGCAAACACCTCCCGATTTTGTTCTGGTGCATGACGGGGCACGCCCCTTAATCTCGCAAACCCTTATTGATCGTGTGCTTGCCCCCCTTTTTGAGGGACAAGCCGAGGCCGTTATTGCGGGGCTGCCCGTGCGAGACACCATCAAGAAAATTGCTGGCCAATGGGTGGCAGAAACCCTGACCCGAGAGCATTTAATGGCCGCACAAACCCCGCAAGCCTTCTCGTTTCCTCTGCTTCATCAAGCACATCGATTGGCTCAGCAAAGCACTTGTGCCACAGATGACGCCCAACTGATTGAGGCGATGGGTTACCCCGTGCATTGGGTCTTGGGAGACCCTAAAAATCTGAAGCTCACCATCTCAGATGATTTGAGCATCCTCAGTGCGTATTCAAGCGGGCAATAACGCCTGAATAAACAACTGAGAGTCAAAATCAGCCAGATCACCGAGCCCTTCTCCAAGACCCACCAACTTGACAGGCAGCTGATAGCGATGCTTGATGGCAAACACTACCCCTCCTTTGGCCGAACCATCCAGTTTCGTGAGGACAACACCCGTCAAGCCTGTTGAGGCCAAAAATCCTTCGGCCTGCTGAAGCGCATTTTGCCCGGTCACCGCGTCCAAAACCAGTAACACGTCCACCGTGGCCAACGCTTTTTGTTCGCCCAATGCCTTGTCGATAGCCAGCCGAACCTTGGTGAGCTCTTGCATCAAGTTGGTTTTACTTTGCAAACGCCCGGCCGTGTCAATCAGTGCGATTTGTGTCTGGGTTTTAAGGGCTGTTTGAATGGTTTCAAATACCACCGCCGCCGGATCAGTGCCCGGTTTTTTCTGAATGATGGGGCATCCAACCCGATCCGCCCATACGCCAAGTTGCTCCTGTGCCGCCGCCCGAAACGTATCCCCCGCCCCAAGAATAACGGATTTTCCTTGCTGTTTAAAGCGATGCGCCAGTTTTCCCAAGGTGGTGGTTTTCCCAGAGCCATTGACTCCTACCATCAAAATCACGCTCAAGCCGCCTTCTGACTGCTTAAGGGCAACAGACTCCCCCAAAAGTTCGCCAAGCACGTCACTGAGCTCATGACGCAAATCAGAATAGCTCATTATTTTTTTTTGCCGCAAACGCACATGCTTTAAAATTTCATCCGACGTGTCCAACCCCACATCTGCCTTGAGTAAGCCAGACTCAACCGATTCCAGAGCCTCCTCAAAATCAAAGGCGCACAATGCTTGCGAATCGTCGCAAGATGACACATTGGCCATTTTCTGGCGCGTGCCCGTCAAAGCGACTTTTAATTGCTCTAACCACTGGGAGGCATTGGATAAGAGCGTCATTTGGAGGCATCCGCTTGGCAAACGTTTGACAGTTGTCCAGATTTTTGAATGTCCTCTAACGTAAAGTTTAAAGGCGCTTGCGAAACCGTAATCCAACCGCTTCGAGGGCGATCCAAATCAAGAATCAACATCATCACCAATCCCATGACCAAAAACATCAAGAAGACGCGCATCTTCTGATTAGAACTGGAATGCTTTTGATAATACCCCATCATAAAAGCACTGAGCAAAGACACCCAGGTGAGCACTTCTAGCACCAAGGGGGGGATTCGAGATTCCAAGGCGATCTGTCGGCTCAGCGCCAAATCAAACAATTCGTTCAAGCTGTCAAGCAACCGACTCAAAATCGCATCCGAGGGCGGTGCTTTTTGAGAGACAACACTCAATTGATTCCAAATGCGAGATTGCCACACATCCGTTTGTTCATAGGCACGGCTCAACAGGTGCGCATCTTCTCGCGCCTCAAAAAATGACAAGCGCACCTGACCATAACAAAACAAACTGTGGGTCAGGGTTTTTCGATCAGCATCTTTCAGAAGCCTGGCTCTCAAATAGCTTGTGCCTAAAGCATTGGCCTCCTGTAAAACCAAATCCCGGCGTATATTGTAGCGTTCAAGCCCCATTCCAAAGGTAAACGCCAACAATAAGGCAAACAAACCAATCACCGCCGAGACGACGGAGGTATCTTTTTCAGGGTCTTCTGGAGGAGACACGCACAAGCGTTGAGCCAGCCAAAAGATCCCCGTCATTAACATGACAAGAAGTAGCCCGACAACCCACGTTGGGCACTGCCACCACAGCCAAGTCCAAATCATGAACGTTTGCCCCCAGCAGGTAAACGTCGTCTTTTAAGGGTTGTTGTCATAACAAACACAGACAAATGCACACCATTGAGCCCTTATTGATTAAAAAAAGTAATTATCCGAGCGCTTCGGCCTTGAGTTTTCGACCCATTAAGCTTCGAATCATGATTTGTTCGTTGCCGGCAGCCGCGGCATCGCCGCGTAAAGCCAGTTCAACTTCTTTCACAATAGGGGCATCCCACCCGCGACGCTCAGCCAGCTGACTGACAGCATGCGTGGTATTAACCCCTTCAGCCGTTACTTTTAAATCCGCCAAAATTTGATCCAACGGATGCCCCTTGGCCAATTCAAAGCCAACCTGAAAATTTCGACTGAGCGGACTATTACACGTCGCCAATAAATCCCCCAAGCCACTCAAGCCATAGAGCGTCTGTTCGTCGGCACCCAGGGCGACTGAAAAACGGGTCATTTCCGCAAGGCCTCGCGTTATCAGCGCGGCACGCGCATTTTCACCTAATTGTTTTGCTTGCATATACCCACTGGCAATGGCAAACACATTTTTCAACGCCGCTCCCAGTTCAACCCCTAGAACATCGGTTGTGGTGTACAAGCGAAAGCGATTTTCGCGACTCAGCGCCAATTGTAAAAAGCGTCCAATGTCTGGATTGACGGTTGCAACCACCCCAGCCGTTGGCAGTCCTCGTAAAATTTCTTTGGCTAAATTTGGCCCCGATAAAGTAGCATAAGGCTGCTTGGGAAGCACTTCCGAGACGACCGCCCACATGGTTTTTAATGATGGAAGCTCTATCCCCTTGGAGGCGTTAACAATTACCGTCGTAGCCGGCAGCTGTAAAGCCGCCAGTTGACTTGCCACCTGCCGCGTCCCAACGCTTGAAACCGCCAGCAAAATAATATCGGCCTGATCAATGGCCTCGGTTAAATCATGCGTCAGATGAACGGATTCTGGCAACGTGACCGATACCGGAAAAGGAATCTCTCGGTTCTTTTGAAATTGTTCAATTTTAAGCGCATTTCGATCCCACAGCCAAATATCTGGCACCGCCGTGCCCGCCACCGTGGTCGGCGCATTGGGGTTGGAATAATCTGAAGGGGCATGCGCCGCCAATAGCCACGCCAAGGTTAATCCCCAGCTGCCCGCACCAAGCACGGCTATTTTATGGGCGTGTAATTGGCTAAACGTCATGACAAGCGGCTTTCCTGCCCTTTTAGAAGGCGCTCAATGTTACTGCGATGCAACCAGATTACAAAAATGGACGCAAACACCGTATACACCGCATAAGGCAGTGGTTCTTTTAACAACCAAACCATACATGCTGCCGTTATGGCACCCATAATAGAGCTAATCGAGACAATCCGACTGACGCGAAATACAGACAGTGCCACTAATCCAGACACCAGGCTTACCATCGGCACCAGGGCACACAAGGTACCCAAACCGGTAATGGCGCCCTTGCCGCCTTTAAATCCAATAAAAATTGAGCGACTGTGACCCAATATCAAGAGGCTGGCAAAAACGACATGGCCGATTTGCGCTACAGGCAATGAGCCCGCAAGGTCTGTACTGGCAGAAAACATCCACCGAGCCAAGAGCAACGGGAGCAAACCCTTGAGAAAATCAATGGCCAAGACCACCCTGGCTGGGCCACTGCCGACAACCCGCTTGACATTGGTGGCCCCAACGTTACCGCTGCCACATTGACGAATATCCTGGCCGGTTAGTCGCTTTACAAGCCAATACGCGGTTGGAATGGCCCCCGTCAGATAACACGCCAGCCCATATAAACCATAAATCCAGAAAGATTGAACCGTTACCATTTGAATGTGACTAGAAACGCGATCTGGTAAAATTATAAAAAACGGTGCTTAACAACATCAACTTTCGTATTTTAACCCACATGAACCCGTTGTTGATATTGCATAGCCCAAGAACTTTTCACGATACGGTGGCAGGTGTGCGAAGTTGACTTTTTTGTTGGGGGGAGGCAACCCCAAGGGAACAGACCCGAGCGACCACTTGACGGGCAATGGTATCGTAGGCTCTACTGACGGGATGTTCGGGCTCGACCACGACAATGGGAACCCCGGCATCAGACTGCTCTCGCACGGTGGTCATCAGGGGAATTTCCCCCAAGAATGGAACCTCAAGCTTCTGAGCGGCTTGCTGTCCTCCCCCATGACCAAACACATCCTCACGCTGGCCAGATTTACTCAAAAAGTAGCTCATATTCTCAACAATGCCTAAAATTGGAATATTGGCATTCTTGAACATCATCAAGCCTTTATAGGAATCCAACAACGCAACTTCTTGAGGAGTGGTGACAATGATGGCACCGACGACGGGGGTGGCCTGCACAACCGTTAATTGAGCATCCCCTGTCCCGGGCGGCAAATCAATTAAGAGATAATCCAACTCGCCCCAATCCGTATCGAGCAAAAACTGGCGAATAACCCGATCCAGCAGTGGGCCACGCCAAACTACCGGCTGATCATCCTTGACCAGAAACGCCATACTCATCACTTTGACGCCATGTTTCTCAGCGGGGAGCATTTTATGTTTACCCTCCGCGTTTGTTTTCTCACTGAGACCTGCCTCTTTAAGCGAGGTACGGGGCAGACCCATCATTAAAGGGACGTTTGGCCCATAAATATCGGCATCCAAAATTCCCACCTTGGCACCCATTTGACTCAGTTGACAAGCCAAATTGACCGCTGTGGTAGACTTGCCAACCCCACCTTTGCCACTGGAGACGGCAATGATATTTTGAATACCCTCTATAGGTTGACGTTCTGCAATACGCGCAGAGAGAGTTTTAGCCGAAAGCCTTGCTGCAACTGATCGAACCCCTGGCAGAGTACGCACGGCAGCCTCTGCAGATTCTTTAATATCATCTTTTAGAGGGCATGCTGTTGTCGTCAAAACCAATTCAAAGGTGACCTGACCATCACAAATAGCCAGATTTTGTATCATGCCCAGCTCAACCAAGCTCTGATGCAATTCCGGATCATTCACCTTGGCTAGGGCCGCCATCACAATCTCTTGAGTAATCGACATCACACCGCTCCTTTTATGCCGTAATTTTTCTGTAAAACATCATGAATCATGCTATTGCCTACCTAATCCATCCAACAGCTTATCTCAAAAACAGAAACGCCGTCCATTAAGGACGGCGCCTGTTTTACTTTTTTTGTAAGGGCTTCAGTTAAAACACATAGCTGGAGCGCAGACCCACAACCGTGTAGACATCGTTTTGAGCAATGCCACCACCGCTGTTAATCAGCTGGAAGCTCGGGATGACCGAGATCTTATCGTTGACCTGCCAACGATAGTAGACTTCCATTACTTGCTCTAAGCGATCCTTAAAGAGATTACCGTTGGAATCTCTTTCTGAGAGACCATCTTCATAGAGATCCAAGAAGCCGTAACCAATGCCCAGGGCATCGCCATCACGCCAGCCAGCAGGGAGAACCGCTGACATGGGGATGTTAAGCACCGCCGTCAAGGCTTGACGCACACCAACCAAGGTAGCACTCGTGTTACTAAAGCCCACATTTTGGTTTGTGGAAGTCAGGAGACGGTTGCTATTGGCGTTACCCAAGGTTTGCATGTAGTTCACCGTGGTACCAATACCTTTGAACCAGTCTTGATTCCAGCCCACATAGAAGGCGTTGGTCGTATCACGATTTTGTGCATTCGCAAGGGTGTTACCCGCACGGTTGACAGCATCGGATTTAGAAACATTTGACCCACTGTTTAGCAGCTGGTGACCATCCATAAAGACGTGATAACCACCACCGTAAATCGAGCCGCTTGCCAGCCAGTTTTGAAGACCGGTTTTATAATTCAAACGGCCTTCATAGGTGACATTAAGACCGGTGAGGGCATCTGTTTGGTTGACAACGCCAACACCCGTGGTGACATCGGCATTGAGGTACTCACCCAAGCCGTGATTCCAGTGCATGGCGACCATAGGCTGATTCAGGTTCACTGCAATACCAGGGGTATTCACGAACGAGGCATT
>JAYKJM010000002.1:0-49059 GCA_035285385.1 Vampirovibrionales bacterium | reverse complement strand
ACTTGCCAGTATGGGCTGGCTTACCCCCAATCAGGTGCAGACCTTGAGACAAATCCCCACCTTTGATCTCACCGAACACAACACCCTGGGGCCGGTAAAAGGCCAAGTGAAACTTCGCTATTACATCAAGCCACTGCCTTGGCAAAAACCGGCGGCCAATCCATCTCCTAAAACCAGCGTCCTTGCTTAGAACGCCTCAACCAGATGACCCTCTAAATCAACCAAACTGGCTGCGTTTTTAACATCAGATGGGTAAAATAACCTAGCAGGATACTGTGCACCCGGGGTTAATTTTAGGTTGCTGGCAAGCAGTGCTGATGATGGCGGCGCTTGAAGCAAAGCCACCTTCAGGTAATTATCGCTGGTGGCAAGCCAATCGCCATTTTCAAGCCGCTCCTCAATCAGTACCGAACGCACGTTACCGTGCTGGGCACGGGCAAAATCGAGCCGCTTTTGTCGACTCAAGGCCAGTAACTGCTCGGCTCGCTGCTTTCGGATACGCTCGGGCACCTGTGGTCGGTAACTGGCAGCAGGCGTCTGTGGACGCGGAGAATATCGAAAAACGTGTAAATGATGCACAGGCAAGCGCACCAAGCGCTCAAGAGTGGCCTCAAAAGCCAGCTGCGATTCGCCAGGAAATCCCACAATAATATCGGCGCTAATCATCGCATCCGGGATTTGGGAAGCTGTCTGCATCACAATGCGCTCAAAATCAGCCACGTGATGCCGACGTGCCATGGCCTTGAGCACGCCATCCTCGACACTTTGCGCGGATAAATGCAGAAACGGACAAATCACCCCGTTGGATTTGGCAATCGTATCAATCAAGGCATCTGAAACTTCCAGTGGGTCCAGAGAGCTTAGGCGAAACCGCACCGGGGTGCCTTGAAACCGATCTATCAGCGTTTTAAGCAAGCTGGTGAGGTCCGCGCTTTGAGCCTGGTATTGGCCAATATTTATGCCCGTCAGAACAATTTCTTGAAATCCCTGCTCCGCCAGCGACAAAGCCGCTTCCAGCACCTTGCTCACCGGGACGCTAATGCTTGGCCCACGCGCCTGCCAAATGATGCAGTAGGTGCACTTGTAATCGCAGCCATCCTGAATTTTCAAGCTGGCACGATGCCGGCTCACACTGCCCGCAGAGGCTGTAACAGCTAAAACACGACTTTTGTCGAGCTCATCAACCAAAATCCAGGGCTCGGCTGGCCGCCCGAGCCAAAATTTTTCGTGCACCAAAGCGGCTAACTGATCTTTCAGGGCGTTTCCAATGACAAAATCGACGCCATCGAGACCGGCCATCACCTCAGGTGCCATTTGCGCATAGCAGCCCGTCACTGCAAAACGCGCGTGAGGGTGATGACGCCTGATTTGACGAATCAGACGACGCGCTTCAGCATCAGCTTGTTCCGTCACGGTGCAGGTATTAACAACATACAGCGCGGCGGTCTCTCTGGAGGAGACAATCTGCCAGCCCAAGGATTGAAAATTTTTGGCCAGCGCCGAAGATTCCACCTGATTAGCACGACACCCCAGCGTGACAAACGCAACACGCTGGGATGTCAATGGTGGTTGCTCAGGGGCTAAAACAGTGGACACAAGCTATCACTTTTTAAGGCATTTAATCGCTCAAATCGTTAATCAGCAACGCGAGCACCACAAATCGATACGCCCCTTGATACATCTGACGCTGATAAGCCACACGAATGTTCATATGAAACAGCGTAAAGCGATGAATTTTGACGGTGCTCAAAGGCGCTTTTAGGGTTTTGTTGTCCGCCTCCTCATCGGTTCGAAGCCGTTTTAAAGCTAAATAGACCGGCCGCTGAATTTCGCGAGGCAAGGCCATCATGGTGGCACAAGCCTGCTTGCTCACCCATATTTGCGGAATTTTTGGCTGAACGGGATTAGAATGCCCGCAAACAAGCGTCAATTTAGCACGTTTTGCGGATGGATGACGATGTCCTGTTGAGCTCATAAGCCAGAGTCCTCTAAATAAGCGTTTTGAATGTTTTGTTGCCTAAGCAGCACTTAAACGACGGTTGAAGCTTCCTTGGCGGTTAAAATAGCATCCAGCTGATCCAGACTTATGCCCTGATTCAAGCGCGCCTGATTCATGCCGCACAATATCGCATCCAGCGCATCATCGTCGTAAAGAATGGTTAAGGTTTCTGGGCAAGCAAGCGATTCTTCAAGCTGGCGTAGAAAAACACCCACTCGAGCACTCAGCCCGTGCGTTAAGAAAGATAACAAATCGGTCGATACCGCCGTCCTAAACTGCGTCATACTATCTCCATCAAGCCATCATTAAATCTGACACGAAAAGCCTTACTAAAAGCCCAGTCCTTAAGCCCAGTCCTTGCAAGCATTCAATAAAAGGGTGGCTTAAACACCACGCCCAAAAAGCGCTTATTGCAACACTTGTTTCTAAAAGCATGAAAACCACGTTGGTCATCTTTGTGATAGCGTTTTAAGAAATGTCTCAACGTTGTTTTTTATCTAAATTTTGGGAAAATTGATTTTTTCTATGCCTGAATTGCATCGTCGCTGGTATGATCACGACCCCCTCCTGATGGAAGTTCTGGAGATGCTTAGGGTCTACCCAGAAGAGTTACAAGCTCAGGCGCAATTTTTTCTCAACAAGCTTAAAGAAGCCATTGGCACAGAAACCTTTGAACCTGTCATTGAGGCACTCGCTGAACAACACGCAGAGCGTCAGGCAGGCGGAAAATCCGCACGCTGGTACGACATGGATGTCACCGTCTATCAAGCCGTGGAACTTTTGCGCCTAAGCCCACCGGATATCCAAAGGCAAGCCGCTCGAAAGTTTCTGGATGCTTTGAAACTGAGACCGTGAGCCTATTTCAAGATCCGCTATTGCAAGACGGCCTTGTCGCGTTTGAGTCGGCTGACTATTTTAAGGCGCACGAATTTTGGGAGGATCTTTGGCGACTGATGCCTGAGGAGGCTCCCTTTAAGTCCTGGCTGCAAGGGCTGATTCAACTAGCCGTTGGGCTGCATCACTGGCAAAGAGGCAACCTGAGCGGGGCAAAAAGCGTCTTAGACAAGGCCATAAAAAATTTGTCATCCGTGTCTTTTTCTAAAGAGAGCCTCATTCAGCTCTCATTCAGGCCAGCATCATCTCCAGAGGCAACCCTCTGCCCTCAAAAGGTTCTAGAGCTGGCACAATCTCTGCAACACCATCTGATGATGGCTCAGGCAAGCTCCTTAAACCCGTTCCCTGAATTACCGCTCTGTTCATTGCGCGGGCTATAATAAAAAATATTTTTAAACTCACTGCTGTTCACAAATCCCAACAGTCACGAATGCCAAAATAAGGTGTGTCGCCCATGGTGCTGGCGGCTTCAAATCATCCCGTAAACAACGATGTCATGAGCAAAAATATGCCCTCCAACCAAGTCCTATCGTCACGGCTTTCTGAGCTTTTACCAAGATATGCCACCTCTGGCCCACGGTACACGAGCTATCCCACCGTGCCAGAATGGCAAAATTGGTCTGAGGCAAGCGATCGGCATCGATGGCAGGGGTTAATCCAGGATACCAATGCACCCCTTGCCAATGGCGACCTTCGGCCACTGTCGATCTATGTGCACATCCCTTTTTGTGAAAGCCGATGCCTTTTCTGTGGCTGCAATGTGGTCATAACCAAACAAAAACCGCAGGCTCAAAAATACCTGGATGCGCTCTATCACGAAATTGACGGCACTTTGCCATTGCTGGATCTCAAGCGACCAGTTCGCCAGCTGCATTGGGGGGGAGGCACGCCGACGTATCTCTGCGCGCGGCAGTTACAAGATTTAGGTCAGTTTCTCCGTGATCGTTTTACACTGGATGCTCAAGCAGAAATCGCGCTTGAAGTTGATCCACGGGTGACAACGCACGAGCAGCTTGAGGTACTCCGAGGCCTCGGCTTTAACCGCCTGAGCATGGGGGTCCAAGACGTTTATCCTGAGGTTCAAAAAGCCATTCATCGCGAGCAAAGCTTGCAAGAGACGCAAGCCTTGGTTGAAGCCGCACGGCAGTTAGGCTATGGCGGTATCAACCTCGATTTAATTTATGGTTTGCCTCATCAAACCTTAAACTCCTTTCAGCGCACGGTGGATGAGGTGATTGCGCTATCCCCCGATCGCATTGCCCTCTACCATTTTGCCTACGTGCCATGGCTGGCTCCCCATCAAAAACAAATGCCAGAAGAAGCTCTCCCCACCAGCGATACCAAACTGGCAATTTTTTGCGATGCCATGGCGCGCCTGACGGCAGCCGGTTATATCTACATTGGCATGGATCATTTTGCAAAGCCCACCGATGATTTGGCCTTAGCCCTGAGCGATGGCCGCTTACATCGAAATTTTATGGGTTATACGTCTTATCCTAAAGTCAGTCAGCTCAATGTGGCAGATACCGATCCAACCATGATAAGCTTTGGGGTCAGCAGCATCAGCGATACTGCAACTGGATACGCACAAAATGCGCGTAAACTCAGCGATTACTACGACCTTGTGGCGGAGCGAAAACTGCCACCTGTGCAACGCGGCATTTTGTTAAACGATGATGACCATTTAAGGCGCTGGGTGATTCAGCAATTGCTTTGTCAGGGTCAGCTTTCGCCTGAAAAAGCGCAACTTCAGTTTCCTTGGCTTGAGCGCGCGGGCGGCTTCGATCGCTATTTTGCCGAGGCACTGTCTGCCCTTGAGCCCGCCATGGCCGATGATTTAATAGGCTGGGATACTACCATTGGTGAGCGCCAACTGGTTGTCAGCCCCCTGGGTCGGGTGTTTTCTCGCAATTTGGCCATGGCTTTTGACGCGTATCTTAAGCCTGCAAGCAGCAGCCCCCGCTCTCCACAGGAAGCGCCCCCCAAGTTTTCACAAACCGCCTGATTTTTTACGACAGCACAATGCCCTGGGCGGTAACATCTAAATTATTTCAAAAAATTTCAATCTTCTCTCTTTCTCAAGAACGTGATAAAGCCAAATCACCCGGGATAAAGGACGTTGCTCTTGACTCTTGCCTTAAAACCTACTAAGCGGATTCGCCTGTTGCCACCGGATTTGATCAATCGCATTGCCGCCGGAGAAGTCGTTGAGCGACCAGCCTCGGCCGTTAAGGAGCTCATCGAGAATGCACTGGATGCCGGTGCTACTCGCATCGAAATTACCGTGGGCAATGGCGGGCGCACGTTTCGAATTGCCGACAACGGTCATGGGATTTCACCCGATGATTTGCACTTAGCGTTTGTCAACCACGCCACCAGTAAACTCTTCGAAAATCAGGATCTCGAGGCGATTGAGACCCTGGGTTTTCGCGGTGAGGCGTTAGCCAGCCTGGCCGCCATTTCAAGGCTTACGGCAATCTCCAGAACCGCTGACGCTTCTATCGGCTCACAAATCAGCTTTCCAGAAGGCAGTGGTCAATCACCGGTATTATCCCAAGTGGGGTGTGCTCCCGGTACCATCCTGGAGATTGATGAGCTGTTTTTTAACACGCCTGCGCGCTTAAAGTTTCTCAAACGCCCCCAAACCGAACTGGCTCACGTGGAAGAAACCGTGCAACATCTGGCGCTGTGTCGACCCGATGTGTGTTTTTCTCTGATTATCAATGGTCATCTTGTATTTGAAACACCCGGCACGGGGATATTGCGCCATGCCGTGGCCACGATTTTCAAGCTCAATGCAACCGCACAAAACGCGCTTTTGGAGGTTGCCTTCACAGATGAAAGCATTCAGGCCTCTAGCCTGGGGCTTGCCGCATCTCCGGCGGCACAAACAACCCCGGGGCTTTTTCGAAGTGGTAAAAAACCCTGGTTAACGTTTATTAATGGGCGGGTCGTACGTTGTAGCGTAAGCCAACGTGCCATTGAAAATGCCTATCAATCCCTCATTCCAGAGGGAAATCGCTCACCACTGGTAATTTTGCAACTGCGTTTACCTGCCAACGCCGTGGATGTCAACGTTCATCCAGCCAAACGTGAGATTCGCTACGCGGATCCTCAACGTGTTTTCGCCTTTGTCCGTCATGCCATCCGACAAGCCATTGAGGTTGCGGGAGCCCAAATCATTCCTCAACAAGCCCCCCTCAAGCCGTTTATGATGGCCACACCGCATGCCTCTGACGTGTTGATGCCAAATGAGTTGCCTTTAATGTCAGCTCACCATAGTGGTATAAACCGCTCGGCAATCCCCACAACCCCTGTCAACGCCATTCAGCAAGCTAATTTATGGCAATCTTCATCTTTTTTACAGCCTAATGCAAGTTTTGCAAACCCACTTGAACCGGCCATCAGTATTCATGCCGAAACACAGCCAGAGCGCCCAAAATGGCGCGTCATCGGACAATTATTCAACACCTATATTCTGCTAGAAACCATTCAGGGCTTAATGGTCGTGGATCAGCACATTGCCAGCGAGCGCGCGGGATTTGAAACCCTGACCCGTCGCGTTGCCGAGTCCGCCCCAGTCAGCCAACGAGTACTTGCGGCTGTGCCACAAGCACTCTCTGTTCTCCAAGTGCAACTTCTAGAAGAGTATCGCGATGCACTGATGGCGCTTGGCTTTGACTTCTCTGTTGATACGCAAGCTGTGACCCTGCTGGCTTACCCCAACTTGTATCCGGATCGTCAGCATCAAGACCCAACCCAGTGGCTACTTCATCTGCTTGAAACGCTAGAAGATCAACACGGCCACGGTGCCAGCAATTTGGGGCATGACCTGCTTATTGCAACCCTGGCTTGCCATAGCGCGGTGCGTGCTGGCGATGTGCTAACACCTGAGGCCATGAGCAACATCATTGGCGAATGGTTAGCCTGCTGCCTACCGTGGACCTGCCCGCACGGACGCCCGATTGCCCATACCATCCGCGCCGAGGAGCTTAACAAGTTTTTTGACCGCCCCAGTATGCCCGTCAATGCGTTCATCTAAAGATGGATCTTCCATCAAGAAACTGCAGACAAACTATTCGCCCCGTAAAAACAAGCAAACAACCTCAGCGCTGCAAGCCAAGCCATCTGAAATTGGCTTTCATGCGGAATCATTTTAAGGCGACTTTTAACTTACCAGCGGCCTGATGTAACCGCGCCTGAGCCTCCTCCAGAGAGCAGCCCAGAGCCCCCATGACCACTGCAGGTTTAACCGCCCAGCCCGATTGTTGCAACAGCGCCTGAGCCTCCTCCATGGAGACAGCTGCCAGCCCAGAGACGATACGTTTGGCACGCTGCCTTAACTTGGCATTCAAGGGTTGTACATCCACCATGATGTTACCCAAGGTTTTACCCCAATGGATCATGGCCGCTGTGGAAATCATATTCAGGACGAGTTTTTGAGCCGTCCCTGCCTTGAGTCGCGTCGAGCCTGCAATCACCTCTGGGCCTACAGGGGTAATCATAGCGACGTGTGCAGCCAAAGCCATGGGACTTTTTGGCACACACGTAATGGCAGCTGTAAACGCCCCAGCACGTCGAGCCGCGTTCAACGTTGCCGTCACATAGCGGGCACTACCACTGGCGGAAACACCAATCACCACATCCTGCGGTTTAATGTCGAGGGTATTCAAATCGGCTTGCCCCTGCTGAGCATCATCTTCAGCCCCTTCAACAGCCTGCCTTAAAGCGACATCACCACCCGCAATCAGCGCCTGCACCAAGGTCGAATTGGTGCCAAACGTCGGCGGACATTCCGAGGCATCCAGCACGGCAAGTCGCCCACTCGTCCCAGCCCCGGTATAAATGAGCCGCCCGCCAGCCTGAAAACCGGCAACCACCCTCTCAACAACACCGGCAATTGCAGGAATGGCATTGGCGACGGCCTTTGCCACAATGGCATCCTCGGCGTTAATCAAAGCCAGGGTCTGGGCAATAGACACCTCATCAATCGTGCTTGTGCGCGGGTTAATCTGCTCTGTCGGCCAATCAGCCCACATTGAGCTTTCAGGATAAGAAGCATCGGCCAGTTTGAGATTTTGAGATTCAAGCCCATTGTGGCAAATATCGTCAGCACGCATAGATTTATTGTATGCTAAAGAGCCGTTGAAAGGTGTGACTATGACTTCAAACGTAACTCCTGCCCCCACCAAAAAACCGAACTCTGGACAGCTTCAGGTTCGCATTATGCTCAAGCTCACCGTGGCTTTTTTGCTTGGTATTGCAGCCTACGCCCTCTTGGCCGAATGGCCTGCCGTGCGCGGCAGCGTCATGACACTCTACACGGCTATTGTCTTGTGGGTCATGATTAAGGGATAGATACCATAATCACAGCGCGGGGTGTTATTTGCTCCAAAACAGCTCTTTTGTCTGTTGACTTCGTTCTCGTTGCTGACTGATGTCCATCGCCTCTAACAAAAGCCGATAAGCACGTTTTAAGTTGCCAAAACGATAAGGCGGCTAGCGTGGTCTCTGTTGAGCCTTCCTGAAACTATCCTCTTGCTGGCTTTACTTCTTGAATTTGCTGCAAGACCACAACCCCCACCAGCAAACTGACAGCACCCACCACAAAGGGTAACCACCACGCATGTGTGAATCCAACTGGCAGGGGCACGCGCCATTGATTGATCCACCAACCCACGGCAATGGCCGCAATGAGCTGTGGCAAGCACACAAAGACGTTAAACATCCCCATGATGCTGCCCTCTTGGCCCTTGGGCATGTGATCACACAGAATGGCAAACGGAATAGAGAGAATGGTCGCCCACGCCACGCCCGCACAAGCCAGCATACCAACCACTTGCGGCGCACTGGTTAAAAACGGTGCTGTCAAAAAGCCCAAAGCCATAATTAAAAGGGCAACACTGAGCACATTCTTTTTCCCAAGCTTAATGGTGAGATACCCCAAAGGCAGCGAGAGCACCAGACACACCAGATTAAACACGGCAAATGCACTTTGAGCCGTATTGGTGGCCTGAGTCTGCAAGGCCTTAAAGCCTGCAATTTGTGCGTTTGTAAAATGAGAGAGGTCCGTCATATCTGGCACCCGAAAGACATGGTGGGTGATATACGGGGTCAGATAAATAAACATACCCATCAACGCCAGCCAGGTACAAAACTGAACGGCAGAAATTTTATGAATTTCGGGACTGGCGGCAGCAAAGCTCTTGAGCATCACAATCACACTGGGTTTGGCCGCAGACTCCTGATGATTGTCAGCAGCGCTGGGCGTAGACGACACGGAGGGCATTTGGGGTGATTTTTCTCGAATGAAGGCGGCTGTCAAAAAAGTAATGCCCCCCATGACGATAGCCGAAATGAGGTATTGTTGAGGAATACTAATAGCGGTGTCCAGCAGCGCCAGCACAAGGGGCGCAAAGCCCATGGCCACCACGTTACCGGCACCGATGCCAAAGTTCATGTAAGAATTTGCAATTGCTTGCTGGGCACGCGGCACCAAATCTGGCACCAAGGCACGATAAGGGCCTTGCGCCGTGTTCACGCAGGCATCAATAATCCAAATTAATAGCGTGGCCACAAGTAAATTGGGCGCATACGGAAACCCCCACATGGCCAGCGATCCCAAAATTGCCCCCGCCAAAATATACGGCCAGCGCTTGCCCAAAGGTGATTTGGTATGATCGCTCATCAGGCCCACCAAGGGCTGTACAAAAATGCCCGTAATGGGCCCCGCACACCAGATGAGACCAAACAGAAACGGATCCGCACCAAGGGGCTCCAGAACCCTGCTTGATAGAGCAATTTGGGTGCTCCACGCAAACTGAAAGCCGGTAATGCCCACGGCCAGCATGAGCAAATGCGGCAACCCCATGCACTCAGACGAGGTTGCAACACCAGAGACATCACTGAGCTCTGAGGCACTGTCGAGGGTCAGGGTGTTGGCCACGCCAGCCATAGCAACGTTCTCCCAAAGAATAATCGAAAACAGGTGACTTTAAAAACAAGCGAACAACAGGCAGGCCGCACCGGCCAAATTTTAATGCTAAAGCATTCTTGTGCCACAAACACACGGTTTTTGCCACAACGTTTGAGATCTTAGCGTGAAATATGGTGCTTGCCAGCCTGTTTGAATATACGACAGGCAGATTTTGAGTACACTAATGCTATGGCTGATGAGGATAAACAATTTGAAGCGACCCCGCACAAGCTTGAAAAAGCGCGCGAAGAGGGCCAGGTATCCAAAAGTAAAGATCTCACCACGGCGGTGGTGCTGATTGTCATGTTTTTTACCCTGTTGGGCTTGGCCCCCATGATTTGGAAAGAGCTTGCCACACTGTTTATCCAGCTGTTTGAGCAAATTCCAAATGCTACCATTGAAAACATTGGCTGGCAGTACCTGATGCTGATGACCGTCAAGGCGATGGCCTTGATTGTGGGGCCGTTTCTGATTTTGGGGTTGCTGATTAGCGTTTTAATTGAGTTTTTTCAGGTGGGGCCGCTGGTGGCTACCAAAGCGATTTCACCCAAATTTGACAAGTTGAATCCGGTGGCCGGGTTTAAAAACATTTTTTCCATGCGCTCGGTGGTAGAGTTGGTGAAAAATTTGCTGAAAATTATTGTGTTGGGCGTGGTGGCCTGGATGATTTTTCAGGAGTACCTGGGCAAGCTCTTGCACGCGGGCGCCTCAGAGAATACCTTTGCCATACTGGGGATTTTGGGGGAGTTGGTGAGCAAGCTGATTTTGCTGGTTGGCATTGCCTTTGTGGTGATTGGCGGGGCGGATTATCTGTATCAGAAGTTCAAGTTTTTAAAAGATCAAAAAATGAGTTTCAAGGAGATGAAAGACGAATACAAGAGCACGGAGGGCGACCCCCATGTCAAGCAGGCCATTCGGCAGCGGCGGATGCAAATGTTGCAGCAAAAAATGATGGATGCTGTGCCTACCGCCGACGTGATTACCACCAACCCGATTCACATGGCTGTGGCGCTAAAGTATCAGCCAGACGCTATGGAGGCCCCGATGGTGGTGGCCAAGGGGACGGAGCTTTTTGCCGAGCGCATTAAGGAGATTGCCCGGGCGCACAACGTGCCCATTGTGGAAAACCCGCAGATGACGCGCACCTTGTTCAAGCTGGTGGATTTAGACGCCCCGATTCCAGCCGATATGTACCAGGTGGTTGCCGAGGTATTGATGTTTGCCTGGAAGCTGTCGGGCAAAACGCCCCCTGTGGCTTAGGGGGCGTTGTTGACACTGGCGGCCAACAGACTAGCTTCTAAAACCCCAGAATTGGAAACTCGCTCGAGCAACATTGCCCCAAAATTGGAATCCTGCTCTGATGGGCTCTTGAAATACTGAGATTGGCTGACTCCATTGGTTATCTCTAGCTTCTTGTAATTGTCTTGAAAACCTTGTGCTAACCCCGGGAGATGTCTGCAAATAGTCTATGAGCAGAGGTTTTGGTATTCCACGTTCGGTCAGGTCTAATTCGGCTTGCACGAGACGATTTAATCCATCTTCTATATTTGGCCCAGTTAGAACCTCGAACTGTGGTTTGCCACCTTTACCACACACAGTGACAACTAAACGCTCCGGTGGGGCGCATTCTAGAGCTTGACTGTTTAAAAAAGTTTCAAGTTCTTTACTTCCTGGAAAAGTACTGCCATACCAAAACGCGGGGCGGTAGTAGCTGGGCGTATCGTCATCCAATCATCCTCCAAAACAGTCAGGTCAAATCAGGTCACCAATTATACCCCGCGGCTTTGTCTGGACCCTCAAACGTTACGCAACTTCCACAAAATGTTACAAAAGTCGTTCTGAGTCCATTTTTAAAAAGGCATCCAACCGCCACGCCAGTGCCAATGGCAGCACCCACATCAACAGCACATTGAGCACGTGCGCCTGCCCCAGGGCGGTTATGGCAAACACCTGCCCTACGGTCAACGCCAACGTCATACGACGCAATCGGCTGCCTGGCGCAAGCCACAGCGCCAGCGGCCAAAACATATTGCAGTACCAAGGGTAAAATTTGGCACTAAACACGGCAATCAACGCCCCCTGAATCCATAAGGCAGCAACAACGGCAAACTGAAACCGTGCCATGGCCGTTTGCGTAGCCCCAGATTGCCGAAAAACATGCCGCAGTATAGCAAGCAACGACGCCACAAAGGCCAGCGAAAACACGGTTTTAATGGCGCGTTTAATGCCTTCCAGCAGGGCGTCATCACCCGCCAAGTGCTCTGGCAAAATAGCCATGCACGCCTTTATGAGCGCCTCCAAGGGGTACCACAGCAAAGACGGCAGCGAATTGTGCATCACCGTGGCGTTTTGAGCAATTTTTGCCATCGGCCAGCTCTGCCACTGGCCATCTCCCATGTAGGCCATGGCCATTGTCAGCGTGAGCAAGCCACTGAGCAAAATTCCAAAGCCGAGCAAAGGCCATTGCCCAAAGCGCACCTGCAAAAGCAGAATCATCGGTAAAATGCTCCAGGCGGCAAGCTTAATAAGCCCGCCAAGGCTTGCCAACGGCGCCGAGAGCCACCCCCATCGCGCAGAGGGCAAAAGCGCCAGCGCCGCCATCATGGGCAAGGCCATCAAAACATCGTTATGCGCATTGGCCAGCCCTTGAATCAGCACCAAAGGGTTCGCCATCATCAACATCAGCGCACCCAGTGCCTGCTGACGAGGCCATGCAAGCCAACGCCTTCCGGCCCATGCCACCAACGCGGCCACAGCCCATGTAGCCGAAAGCATCAAAAGCTTAAACGCTAAAAGCGCCATCAGCCAGTTTCCATGCGCCTTCTCAACGAGGTGCATCAGGGCGCGGGCCACGTGCATAAACGCAAACCCATAAGGTGCCGGGTTGGTAATCCAATGATTTCGAAACATGGCATCCTGACGCCAGCCAGCAATGTCATCAATGACCGTCAGGTAAGGGTTGGTATGGTAGGCCACCTGCTGCCAACCTCGGTTGATATAACCCGTCACATCCGTCGAATGAAACGCCGGCAACACGCATGCCAGCATCGAGAGAGCGGCCACTATCAAGAGCGGGATTTTTTGCGATATTTGCGATGATGATGAGCTCTCTCGGTGCCAAACAGCCAATACGCCCAGATACCCCACGCTCATCAGCAGGCAAGCCACCCATTCAGCCAACTCCACCAGCCATGAGAACCCTTTGGGGATAGGGTGAGGCCACCAGAAAACACCATACGTTGCCATCAGCACCAAAAGGCCGAGGCCAATGAGCATTAAGGCACGATTGACGGTGAAAAAGGCCAGCCGTTGAATCCAGGACGCCATAACGGTATTCTCTCTATAGAAATCCAAGCAACTGCGTAATGCTTTGGCCATCCTCTGGGCAGTGACCCTTGCCACGTCATAACGTCTCGATAAACACTTCTGCGGCTGTCTTGTTTTTAATTTTTTCATTTTGAGCCTGATAATATGACGACCATTTTGCAACAAAATGCCTACACCCCGCAATCAATTGAAGCCAAGTGGCAAGCCACATGGCAAGCCGCCAAACTCCACGCCATTGATACCGCCAACCCTGAGCCCTCTGGTGAAACCTTCTATTGCCTCTCCATGTTTCCGTATCCCTCTGGGCGGCTGCACATGGGTCACGTTCGCAATTACACCCTGGGGGATGTCGTCTCTCGCATTAAGCGCATGCAAGGTTATACCGTCTTGCAGCCCATGGGATGGGATAGCTTCGGATTGCCGGCCGAAAACGCGGCCATTCAGAGAAATATTGCCCCCGAGGCCTGGACGCTAGAGAACATTGCCTACATGCGCGGGCAACTGCAACGACTCGGGTTTGCCTATGATTGGTCGCGCGAAGTGCTCACCTGCCAGGACGATTATTATCGATGGACACAGTGGCTGTTTCTGTACCTGTATCAGCGCGGATTGGCCTACAAAAAAGAGGCGCCCGTCAACTGGTGCCCGATTGATCAAACGGTGCTGGCCAACGAGCAAGTGATTGATGGCAAATGTTGGCGCGATGGGGCTCTGGTTGAAAAAAAACGACTCTCTCAGTGGTTTTTCAAGACAACCGCTTACGCGGATCAATTGCTCGACAATCTGGAAACGCTCTCAGGCTGGCCAGAGCGCGTCAAGACCATGCAAGCCCGCTGGATTGATCGATCGCTTGGGACCGAGGTCAAATTTGATATTGCGGATTCAGATTTCGCCATTGACGTTTACACCACGCGAGCAGACACCCTGATGGGAGTCACCTATCTGGCGCTTGCACCAGAACATCCCTTGGTGGCGCATGTAACCAGACCCGAGCATCTGGCGGCGGTCGAGAGCTATCAACAGGAGGCAAAAAACAAGTCTGAGCTTGATCGCACCGCAGAAGGACGCGAAAAAACCGGTGTACCCCTGGGCAGTTATGCCAAGCATCCTATTTCAGGCAAGCTCATTCCTATTTGGGTGGCCGATTATGTCTTGGCAGACTATGGCACGGGCGCGGTGATGGCGGTAGCCGCCCACGATGAACGTGATTTTGAATTTGCAAAAAAATACAATCTGCCCATCATCGAGGTCATTAGTGCCCCTGCCAACTGCGACTCAGGGGATCAAAGCAGCCTTAGTAACGACAAGCCGGGTGCCTACACCGACAAAGGGATTTTAATCAATTCTGGCGACTTTGACGGACTCGACTCTGATGCGGCCAAGGAGCAGATTACCCAATTTTTAACAGCACGACAGCTTGGGCAAGCAAAAGTGCAGTATCGCTTACGCGATTGGCTGGTATCTCGGCAACGCTTCTGGGGAGCACCCATTCCCATCGTCTATTGTGAAAAGTGCGGCACGGTTGCGGTTCCTGAAAGTGAGCTGCCCGTCAAACTGCCCTCTGCTCATGACGTTGATTTTCAGGCCAAAGGCAAATCGCCTCTAGCCTCTTGTGACGCCTTTGTCAATACCGTTTGTCCTAACTGTGAGGGGCCCGCCACACGAGAAACCGACACCATGGATACGTTTGTGTGCAGTTCGTGGTACTACCTTCGTTTTGTGGATCCCCATAACACCAGCCAACCTTTTGACCCCGCCTTGATTGCCCGCTGGCTGCCCGTTGATCAATACATTGGCGGCATTGAACACGCCATTTTACACCTGATGTATGCCCGCTTTTTTATGATGGCGCTTGCCGACGGTGGCTTAACAGGATGCAAAGAGAATCAGGAGCCGTTCAAGCAGCTACTAACGCAGGGAATGGTGCTCAAAGATGGTGCCAAAATGAGTAAATCCAAAGGGAATGTAGTTGACCCGGATGAAATTTTAAAAACCTATGGGGCTGACACGGCTCGGTTTTTTATTCTGAGCGATTCGCCTCCGCAGGCAGATTTTGACTGGAAAGATTCTGGCGTGGAAGGTTGCTTTCGCTTTCTGCAGCGCGTTTGGCGCGTTGTGAGTGATGCACGCTCACTGGTCAATTTATCGGCGCCAGCACCCAGTATTTTGGATGACACGCTCACGGGCAATCAAAAAGACCTCCTGCGCATGACCCACCAAACCATCGCAGGCATTTCAAGAGATATTGAAGGCAAGACGAGCGCATCAGAGCCGGATTTAAACGCCAGCTTTCAGTTCAACACGGTCGTCAGTAAGCTTCGCGAGCTGGTTAATTTTATGAGTAAACACGCAATCCAGAGCGAACCAGGTAGCCAAGAGAACATTGACTCTTCTTGCCCCGTCTATTCTTTTGCCGTCTCAAGCTTACTCAAATTATTGGCCCCTCTGTGTCCGCATATCAGCGAAGAACTTTGGCACAGACTGGGAGGCTCCGGATTTATTCATGAGCAAGCCTGGCCAGTGGCAGATCCTGCTGCTTTGGTGGCGGAACATGCAACGGTGGTTGTCCAAATAAACGGCAAGCTTCGGGATCAATTTGAAGTTGCTACCGACACGCCCAAGGAGGCGCTTGAGGCCACGGCAAGGTTATTACCCAAAATAGCGGGCTTGCTTGAGAAGCAGACCATCGTAAAAACCATCGTTGTGCCCAATAAATTGGTGAATTTTGTTGTCAAACCAATCTAAGAGCGCCCTCTGTCTCTATGCCTCAAAATGTTCAAAACGACCTGCTCAACACCAATCCCCTCACGCCCAAGCTGAACGATCCCATTGAAGCATTGCTCAGTGAGACCAACCCCTTGGTGCACGTGCTGCAAAAACTGGGGGATGGCGTGGTGGTGTTTGATCTCGATGGCCGCGTGCGCTGGTTAAATGCCACCCTAAAACGGGCGTTTCTGATTCGCGCTGGCGCCTTTGAAGCCTCTCAGATGCGGGCGTTAACCGATGCGCTGGAGGCCTTGTTTCAGCAACTTCAAGCGCCGCCTGAACAAGCCGCCACCGGTGCTCCGCTCGATTCGTCTGTTGAGAGCTGGCAGCCGGCCGACACGTCTCGAAGCGGTGAATGGAAATGGCCAAGCGCCTTTGATCTGGGTCTGGGACGCCCGCGATCATTTCAGGTCAGTTTGTCTCCTCTCGAGCTGGATGCCCAAAACGAAGGGCCTGAAGGCTACATTGCCCTGTTGCGCGACATTACCACCATTAAAACGACCGAAAAAATGCGGCGAGATTTTGTGGCCAATGTCTCCCACGAATTACGAACCCCGCTCAGCATCCTCAAAGGCTATGCAGAAACGTTGCTTGAAGGGGCTCTGTATCAGCCAGACATTGCCGAAGAATTTGTTCGCACCATTCAGCGGCATGCGGTTCGTTTGACCAGCCTGGTGGAAGATTTACTGGATCTCTCTCGACTCGAGCAAGCCGATTATCAGCCTGAGTTGAGCCCAATCAACCTCTCTGGCGTCATTGACCGCGTCATAAGCCTCTATAAAGGCCATGCCGAAGCCAAGCATATATCCATCATCCTAGATGTCCCATCGCAGTTGCCACCCGTGCTTGGCAATAGCCAAACGCTGGAGCAGGTCGTCACCAATCTGCTCAATAATGCCATCAAATACACCCCTAGTGATGAATGCATCAACCTGAAAGTTGAGCCGTTTTATCCCCGCCGTCTATCTGTAAGCGATCAAGACAGTCCGCGCTTTTTACTCATTTCTATTCGCGATACCGGTCTTGGTATTGAAGCCAAGCATATTCCACGGTTGTTTGAGCGGTTTTATCGCGTTGATAAAGCCCGCTCCAGAGATTTGGGCGGCACAGGGCTTGGCCTGTCCATCGTGAAGCATATTATTCAGGTACACGGTGGCAATATCTGGGTGGAGAGCATCCCCCACCCGCAGGATGGCCATGGCACAACCTTCTTTTTTACCTTGCCTGTTGCCCAAGCCGATTACATCGCGTGAACGTTGGTGATTCTATGAGCCTTAAATTCTTGCCAATCTTGATGGGCTGGGTACTGGCCAGCAGTTTTGCATGCAGCTGGGCTGACCTGTTGTCAGCAACAACACCCAAGCTGCTGGAAAACAACCCTGTGGATGAAACTCAGCCTATTGATACTGAGACCCTGTCCTCCTGCGCTGCCAATCCAGAGAAGCAGCCCACCTCTATTTATGTTTATGGTGCCGTCAAGAAACAGGGTCGCTTTTCTGTGACCCTCTGCACCAGCCGCGCCGAGGAATTGGTCACGGAGGCCTTAAACCAATCTGAAGGCATCATCATGGAACATGCCATTTATGACAAAATATATGTATTAAATCTCTCTGAGCCCAATCAAAAACAGCGTCTGCGAGTGTTTGATCTCAAGAATATGCGCTTTAAAAAAGCGGGACTATTCAAGGCGCGCATCAATCAGAACATTGTACCCGCACATGAGTATGCTCTTTTAATTCCAAGCGACAAAGATGAGCATTTTATGGATCTATTCAAGTATAGCATGAATCTTGCAGCAACCTTTGCGGTCGTTTTTTTAGGGTCTAATTCTAGATAATGGCCACCTTATTCCGTCAACACCTTGAAAAAGCCTCCAAGAAAATATCTAAAAACCTCCGGGAAGACCACCTCAATGACTGCCTCCTTTGAATCCCCGTCACAGCAAGCATCGTCTATCGACTTACCTTACGCTATTGAAACCAGGCTCTCGGACTTGCGCCGCCAGATTCACCATCATAACGTGCGCTATTACCAACTGGATGCCCCTGAGGTTTCGGATGCCGACTATGACGCTTTGTATGGCGAGCTGCTCGCATTGGAAAAAGCCTATCCAGAGCTCATTACCCCCGACAGCCCAACACAGCGCGTCGGCAGTAAACCACGAGATGGCTTTGAAAAAGTCCCCCATATTCGGCGCATGTATAGCCTTGATAACGTGTTCAGCACACAAGAGTTATTCAACTGGCATACACGCCTTGAAAAAGCCTTATCTGACAACGTGGCCGCAGCACCACAAGACTCACAGGGTCTAGATGCGGTGGGTTCAGCGCATCAAGCGGCACGCTTTGTCTGTGAATTGAAGCTGGATGGTTTGGCCATTGCATTAACCTACGAAAATGGCACGCTCAAGCAGGCGGCTACCCGAGGCGATGGCCAGATAGGAGAAAACATCACCGCAAACATTTTAACCCTCGCCACCGTGCCAAAACACCTGCAATGCGGGTCGGGAGAATCGTTGCCCCGCCTTCTGATTGTGCATTGTGAGGTGGTGATGCCCAAATCTGGATTTGCAGACCTCAATGCGCAACGCCAACTGGCTGGCGAGCCCGTCTTTGCCAACCCTCGAAATGCCGCCGCAGGAAGCCTCAGACAACTGGATGCCAACGTCAGCGCTCGCCGCCCCCTTATTGCCATTGCCTACGGCGCAATGGCTTACGAGAACGCCATGGGGGGTGAGCAAAATATCCTGCCCAACTTGAAGACACAATCGCAGACCCTCCATCAACTGAGTTTGTGGGGATTTACGATCAATCCCAAATGGCAGCCCTGCCCATCCATTTCAGCTGCCGCCGAGGTAATTGCCCAGTGGGAGCATTCTCGCCACAGTCTGCCCTATGAAACCGATGGTGTTGTGGTCAAACTCAATGACGTCTGGCTTCAGAGGATGACAGGCTATACAGCCAAAAGCCCGCGCTGGGCGGTGGCCTATAAATACGCTGCCGAAGTGGCTGAAACCCGCCTCGAAAAAATCGAATGGTCTGTAGGGCGCACGGGCGTGGTGACCCCTGTGGCCTGTCTAACCCCCGTCACCCTATCGGGTAGTGTTGTGGCGCGAGCCAGTTTACACAACATTGATGAGCTGGCTCGAAAAGATGTCCGCGTTGGCGACTGGGTCAACATTCATAAAGCGGGTGAAATTATACCAGAGGTGCTTGGGGTCAATCTTCAAAAGCGCGCCAAAGTATCCCCACAACCGTTGCCGGAAATCCCGCCGACGCAATGTCCCAGCTGTCAGAGGCCTCTTTGCCGATTGGACAATGAGGCGGCGCTGCGCTGCCTTAATTCGAGCCAGTGTCCGGCACAAGTGCTTGGGCGTTTGGCCCACTGGACACAGCGCTCAGCCATGGATATTCGGGGTCTGGGTGAAAAACAACTCCAAAAGCTCATTCAGGCAGGCCTGGTGAAAACCCCAGCCGATTTGTATCGCCTCCAACCAGAGGATTTACGAGCTGTGCTCTTGCAAGAAAAAACGAGCCCTCACAAAGAAGATGACCGAAAATTACCGCAAAAGCTCATTGAGGCCATTTCAGCCAGCAAAACCCGCCCTTTGGCCAAATGCCTGATGGGGTTGGGGATTCCAGAAGTCGGCAAAGAAACGGCACGGCAATTGGCTGAAACGTTTCACAATATTACCGCATTGGCCGAAGCCTCTGCCGCCTCTTTGAGCAGTTTACCCGGCATTGGCGAGGTGATGGCCAATCATATTAGCGCCTTTTTTCAAAGCGATGACACTCGGGCTCTCTTGGCAGATCTAGCCGAGTTGGGCGTGCAACTGGGGGCATCTGAAGCAGCCGGTTTCCCTACAAAAGGCATTTTGCCCCTTGCCGGAGAAACCATTGTATTAACCGGCACTCTGTCTCAAATGACGCGAGAACAAGCGCAAGAGAGACTTCAGGCCTTGGGTGCCAAAGTGGCCAGCACCGTCAGTGGTAAGACCTCTCGGCTCATTGCTGGGGAGGCAGCAGGCAGCAAGTTAAGCAAAGCGCAAAGCCTGGGCGTTGACATCTTGAATGAAGCAGAATTTATGATTTGGCTTGACGCGCTGACGGGCTCTGATGCTGAATTTCCAGAATAACGAAACCAACCCTCGATAGGTGACCTACGTGTCTATGCATGGTGAGCTTCTACAGACTGAAACCCTGGGTCTGATTGATTACGCCCAGGCTCTGGGCGTTCAACATGATTTTGTCACGGCGCGCATTGAAAATCGAATGGCAGACACACTGCTGATATGTGAACACCCACCGGTGGTCACCTGTGGGCGAGGCGTTGGCGCAGAAGAAGTGTCCCAATTAAAATCAACGCTTCAGGTGCCGCTCATTCAAGTTTCTCGGGGAGGGGGCGTCACCGCCCACGAACCCGGCCAGCTGGTTATCTACCCCATTTTAAAAATTCAACCCCACCAGCTGCGTCACGTATTAAGCGCTTTGGAGGCGGCAATCGCAAAAAGCTTGAGGCACCTTGGCCTCTGCCCTCTGACACACCTACCGGGTGAAACCGGCGTCTGGATCCCACAACCCTCTGGCATCATGACAAAAATTGCCTCTATTGGACTTGCCTGCAAACGATGGGTCACGTATCACGGCCTGGCACTGAACGTTTGCAATGATTTACAAACCTTTTCCAAGATAAATCCCTGCGGCCTTGCAAGTAATCTGATGAGCAGCGTGTGGGAGCAACAGCAACTTCTGGCTGCAAAAATGCCTAATACACCGCACCACAATCCGGTGGATCTGATGCATACGGTTACAAGCCACCTTATTAGAGAAATTTCAGCAGAAATTCAACGCCTGCCTCTGAATCCATCTGATTAAACCAACGAAACATACAGGCTTCTAAAATACAGGCGGGCACAAATGCGAAGAATTCTCATTTACAGACACCCCGAAATGGAGTATAGTACATCGCAGCCTCTAATTGAGAATAAATCTCATTTAGAGGCTGGTATCACCGCTGAGTATTCAAAACGCTTGGCAAGATTATTGAAATAGTCTTTAAAACCACCCGCCCCATGAACGCCTTTATTGCTCATACAGCCCAGGCTACCGCACAAAACGTGGCTTCAAAAGCTAATTGGTTATTAACGGGAAAAAACACGCTCAATCTGGCAGCCAAAGTCTTGGATCAGCCTGCTATCGTCTCGAGGGCTTATCATTTAGCACCCTGGGGGTATGGAGGCATTGCCGCCGTGGCCACAGCCAAAGATCTGCAGGCGGCCAGAAATGAGGGCGAGACCACCCAGGCACTCATCCGCAACGGATTGGTGATGGGAGCCACCTCTCTGGTCACCATACTGGCGGCACGCAAATGGATGGGAAATCCGCACAGTGTTGAAGAGGTGATGCATAGTAAAACGCTCCTCAAAAAAAGTATGGGGGCTCTCAAGCGCAACGGCGTGTCGTTGCTGGATCGATTGAAAAATGCGACCCAAGTCCTCTCGAAATCGGCAACAGCGCATCACAATCACGGCCATGAACACGGGCTTGAGGAAGCCATTTCATTTTTGAAAGTCGGGACGGCATCGGTGGCCACTGCTACCACAACGGCACTGCTTGCCAACGCACTCGATGGTGAAAAAACAGCCTGGCAAAAAGGAGAACAAAGCGAACATATTTTGCAGGAATCGGTCTTTCAATACCTGGCCAACATTGCTTTGTGTGGTTTTGCTCTTGGCGGTGCCGCAAAAGCAGCCAATGCCCTCGGCTGGCACAAGGCCAACGCACCATGGAAACGCTCTGCCATGCTTGCAACAGGCTTAGCGCTATCGGTTGCACTGGGGGGCAGCGTGGCCAACTGGATTGGACGACGCCTGATTGATCCCATTATGGACACGATTAAAACTGGGGATTTTAGCCGAGCCAATGTCTCCTACCAACTGTCCAAAGCGGCAAGAAACACGACAAACAACCGTCGCCATGTTGAGCCACAAGACCTCATTCTGCACCTTGATGATGCGCCTTTGTTATTCAACGCGCTGGGCAGCAAATTATTTGAACCGTTGATTCAGCTATTTTTTATGCCCTCAGCCTATCGCATTGGCAAAGGCTATCGCAGTAGCCCCCCCTCTGATGCCGCAGGCTCAATGAATGAAAAAGCGTTACTATCTCTAAAAAACACCAAAACAAACCATCCACAACGCATGGCTACACACCCCTTAGGGATCTCTTCATCTCCCATAAACGCCCTACCACCCGTGGCGGCGGCTTTGCCTTTATTAGCCAGCCCAACAAGAGTACCCCCTTTGCCAAACACCTTTTATTCCTTTTCAAGGACAATACCCGCTATCGGCTTGTCAAGCACGGTGTCTCCATCCTTGAATATACCCAATCAAGGCCTGTTATACCCCCCAAACATCGTGTAAAAATGGCTATTTTTTAAGACGAGAGCTCATGGCTAGCCAGGTAATTTCTGGCAATTCAGCTGATAGACGGCCTGCGCCACCGGCACACCATCCAGAATATAGTCGGCCACCAGCTGGCCTTGCAGGTGACCTTCCTGAATGTGGCATAACGTCATGGTTTCACGACGCTGCCACATGGGATTGGCATCGTAAGCGTATTCCGTATGAATGACGGCCGTATTGCCATAACACTGCTCAGGCACCATCTGAATTTTAAACGTCCGACTGCGACGGGGTTCAATATTCATCCCAAAATTGTCAAAACGGATACATAGCAACTGTCCCTGCTCTTGCCAATCGCCGACAAAGCAAGCCGGGTCAAAAGAATGCATCGGATTTTCAATCCTAAACAACAATTGCTCCATCCGGGTCTCCAGACTTTCGACGTCTTTTTCACGTTGCGTGAGCTCCAACAAACGATGCTGACTCACCCGCTCTGTTTCGAGCAGTTGTTTGTGAAGTTTGGATTTATCATTCAACAATTTGGTCACTTCCGTATCGCTCACGCTGTTTCGTAAGCTGTCAAGCTCACTGGTTAAGGTTTTAAGCCGTTGTTGAAAAAGCGCGTTTGCATTGTATAAATGCGAATTCAATTTTTCAATTTGCACCACTCGTTTTTGCTGCACTTGCTTTTCGTCAATCAAGCGATTAATGACGCTCAGCAAGCCGCTTTGATGGGCAGGCAAATTGGCAGAGGCCACCGTCCGAGATAACGACACCGCACCTCGCTCCAGATAGCGCCAATGAGAAGGTGGAGACATGCCATCAAAAACCGGTAACGGCACTTCAGGCAAAATTCCCCCTGGAGCGTCCTCCTCCATAACGGATGGCACGTCATGCTGCGATGTGGACGACGGCAGTTTGGTCACAAACCGTTTATGATGCTTGATACTGGATCCTGGAATAACCGCATCAGGGTTAGAAGCTTGCACTTCTGGCTCTGCCGTTTGACTTTCTTCAGTTGCCGTCTCGGGCTGATGCAAAAGGCTTGCGGTTGCCTCGCGTGCAAAGATTAAATCTAAAGACGATTCAATATCCACCTCAGAAAGCGCCTGAGACACGGCTCTCTTCAACTCAGGCTCTTGCAAGACGGTCTCCTCACAGGCAAGAGCCTCTGGCGAAAAAGACCACTGGATACGGCTGCTGTAGGCGTTTTCTCGATTCACCGAGACGGGAATCAAAGGGGTCTGCTTCAGGCTTGAATCCTCTTGTTGCCAAGCCAGTTCAGACACTTCTGGCAAAGGGGATAACACTTCGCGAATCTCCGTCATTGAGCGGCCTAAGGCCAAATGTTTACGCACATTTTTGAACAAATTCACATGATGGATGCTATAACATTTCTGACCTGAGGCATCGACCGGAATAGACAAACCCAACTCGTCCTCCCAGCGCGTCAACGTCTGCGCATCAACGTCAAATCGCTTCAATGCATCCAAGACTAAATCTGTAGTAACCACGCAAACATCCTCTGCCTCAAAAGCCTTATATGCAATTAATTGACACGAAAATCACAATAACCTGTCACATTTTGTAAAGACAGTAATTCTTTTGGCATCCTCATGTCAATCATCTTCATTTTGCCTCAATTGATCCGTATATCAGTTCAGAATCAAAAACTCTCTCAATCAGAAGTCTTTTTTTAATGCCAACCCATTCTTTTGAAAGAATGGGTGCAAAAAAATAAAACGTAACGTCACTATAAGTCAGAAACTCACAGATGACTAGCCCCTAATGCCCCATTAAGAAAAAGGCGGCACAGAGAAAAGATACCCTGACCGCCGTAGCCGTTATATCCCTCCAAACAGGTGGAGGCGTTAAAAACTAAAATCGAAAGCCAATTAAAAATCTTCGTCGAGGCTAAACACTTGTTTGTCTTTGCTGCTCATAACACCCGCTTTTTGATACGCTCCTACGCGACATTCAAAAAAGTTTGATTTATTTTGCAAGGAAATATGCTCCATAAACGGGAAAGGGTTTTGAACGTTGAAAATCTTGGCATAACCTAATTCGGTGACCAATCGATCGGCAACAAACTCAACATACTGACTCATCAGACGTGAATTCATGCCAATGAGTTCCACTGGCAGAGAATCTGACACAAAGCGCTTCTCAATGTCGACGGCACTGAGTACTATTTCGCGCAAACGCGCTTCTGGCAACTTGTGATGAAGCATACTGTAGAGCAAGCAGGCAAAATCGCAGTGCAAGCCTTCATCGCGGCTAATGAGCTCGTTAGAAAATGTCAGCCCTGGCATTTTACCCCGTTTTTTTAACCAGAAAATGGCACAAAAACTACTTGAAAAGAAAACCCCTTCAACCAGGGCAAACGCCAGTAGACGCTCTGCAAACGAGTCGGAGCTATTAATCCATTTTAGGGCCCAATTTGCTTTTTCTTGAACGCAGGGCATTGTATCAATGGCGTGAAATAGGCGATGCTTTTCGTGGGGATCTTGAATATAGGTGTCAATCAGCAAGCTATACATTTCAGAGTGGATGTTTTCAATCGCAATCTGAAAGCCATAGAAGCATCGTGCCTCTGGAATTTGCACTTCTGTACTGAAACGACTGGCCAGATTTTCGTTAACAATACCATCGCTGGCAGCAAAGAAAGCCAACACATGGGAAATAAAATAACGCTCATTATCGCTAAGCGCGCGCCAATGTTCGATGTCAGTGCTCAAATCCACTTCTTCTGCTGTCCAGAAAGAAGCCACCGCCCGCTTATACATCTCCCAGACGGCATGATGCTGAATCGGGAAAAGCACAAAGCGATCCCCAGAAGGCGCCAATAGCGGCTCTTGAGACGAATGCAGTTTTGATGCAGAGGCGCCAAGGGCAGGCGATTCCATCAACGCATCAGAGACAAGAGACAAAACCGGAGAAGCCATCGCTGCCGTGGGAGGCAATGCCCCGGAAGGCAAAACCGATACAGCAGCGGCAGGTGACTGAGTAACAGTAGTAGACATAAGATTCAAACCAAAAAGTACAACTCTCGATCTCGGCTAACAACGTGGTTGATAAAAAATTTAAAAAAGTTGATTCAAGAACGCTCATTCACCGAATGGGCATGTAACTTGATTTCATCGCCACGAACGCCTGCCCACTCTGGCAACACACCATGCGGCAAAACAGCCTCCGTAGAGAACTCTGCTAACAAATGCGCCCTGTCTGGGCGACGCGCTAATAAATCCCCTATACGCAGCTGCAAGGCTTCAAGCTTCAGCGCACGCACGGTGGCCGCTCTACTAACAGAGCGACCATTAACAGGCGCCCCCGCATGAGCAACGCCACGCAATTCGCCCCAAATAATAATATCGCCCGCGGCGACCACTTCGCTGCCGGCATGGACATCGCCCACAATGACCAAATGGCCTTCAGAAACGACACGATGACCCGAGCGCAAAGTTTGCGTGACGCGCTGAGTAGGCAACGTGTCATCAAGCGCGGCCGCAGATAACAAAGCCGTGGGCGACAAAGCCTCTAAAGCGCCATTGTAACGCTCTGAGACACATTCAACCTGATGAGCACCCTGCTGCAGAGCGCTAACTGACTCGGGCATCTCTTGGCTTAAGTCACCCAAAGCACGTCTTGTGGCTGAAGAGGCCACAGCATCTGCTACGACAGAAGATGAACCCCCCTCTGAAGAAAGATTATCCTCGTCACTGGGCAGCGGAGAATCTAATAAACCTGGCGCATCGGCAGATGATACAGCTTGCAGCGCCTGAGGGGCATACCCAACCCTAGAAGCCTGAATCAACCCATCCGGAAAGCGCTCGCTAACAACCAGCCCGGCAGACAAAGCCGCCAGCTGCGTCTGTGGCGCCGTGGCAACAACACTCACAATCGAAAGCGGATAAGACTCAGACAGCGAAGCCGAGTGAGACAACGATGCCGAAGGCTGAACCAAAGAAATGACTTTTCGCATTAAGGCAGGGGTCAACAATAAATTACCAAGCCCCAAAATCAAAGCACTGGGCAGGCAGTCTGAATCCTCAAAATCTTGACGCTCAAGCGCCATTTGCTCCAAAGCATCAGACAAACGACGCAACGCATCGGCTGAACCAATGGATGTGCTCAAATCAAGATAAATCCAACCGTCCACGGGCGCAGACAAAGCAGGCAGCCCTGAAAAACTGGCGAGTGACAAATCCTTGGAAACACCCCACCCAGAGGCGACTTCTTGAGCGTCAAAAGCTTGCGGGCGGGTATCATTAGAGGCCATCATGTCATCCATACTTAGCGCACGAAACAACCGACGACTGGAGGACGCCGACGACGCCCACACAGGCTCTAAAAGAGCAGAAGCGGCAGGGGCTGAACCCACTGAGACATTGTCAGACGAAGAAGGCGGCTTAAAATCTGAAAAACGCATGCGTCGTCAAACACCCTTAGCAAAAAACCGTTAACAAACGACAAAAACCCAAGAAACAAAAAACGGCATTATCATGAAATTGACGAATTAAATGGTTGCCATAAAAAGTTGCGATAAATAGCTACGACTGTTTTGCCACGAAAGAGGCGATTAATTTGTGACCACATTCGAAGCCGGACGATAACATGCAGGCCAGACGGATTGAATTGCCTGTTTCAACTAAAAATAGTCTACAAATCTCGTACACGTTTTGGGACAGATGCAAAAATTTATAAACGCCACAAATTGTTGGCTACTGGACATCAGTATGACATTTTTCAAAGGTCATTGCAAACAGGCAGAGACGGGCAAAAAGCTTCTCCAGAAGAGGCCAAAGAGCCTTCTTTCATACAGAGCCATTGGGTGGTTCTCGTGTTCTTATCCCAATACAGGTATTATAACGAACAGGATGTGCGTCCTCCTCCATTTCAAGAAAAATATTACAGAATGACGCACGTCATACACGACAGCAGCCAATCAAAGTGATGCCCAGCGGCCTATTTCAAATAAATCGAAAGAATTTGACACGATGATTTCTCCTCTTTCTCATTTACCCCAATGCCTGATTCAACCCCGCCTGGCCGTGGCCGTATTACAGGCCTACAAACCACCATTGGAAGGCAGAGCAGGTCGCACGCGACTGGATTTTAATGAAAATACCGAAGGGCTCAACGCCCTATTGCCAGCGTCGATGCGCCCGTTGGCGGATCTGCTGAAGCCTGGCATTTACCCTGAATATCAGGCGCTTGAAAAAGGCATTACCGAAACCTTCTGCTTGCCCTCCAACGATTGGCTGCTTGTGACCAATGGCAGCGATGAAGGCTTATCCGTCGTGGCGCAAACTTTTATCGAGCATCAACGCGATAGCGCCCTATGTGTCAAGCCAACGTTTCCAATTATTCCTCATAGCTTAAAGCTTGCAGAGGCCGTGCTTGTAGAAGTTCCCCTAACACCCGCGTTTTGCTTTGATGTGGCGGCCATTGAAGAAACCCTCTGCCAACAGAATATAAAACTCGTGATGATTGCCTCGCCCGATAACCCTACGGGTGCCGAGCTGAATTTAGAAACGTTAACCCGCTGGCTGGAGTCATTCCCCAACACCCTGTTTGTGATCGACGAGGCCTATGCCGGCTTTGAGTCGGGGGGGCAAAGCGCCTTGAGCTTAATCACACAGTTTGGCAATCTATTGGTCTTGCGATCGTTTTCAAAAGTCTGGGCTCTGGCGGGGTTACGGCTTGGCTTGGTAATGGGGCATCCTCACCTGATTCAGGCCATGCAATGCGTGCGCTCACCCTACAGCGTTAACGTTGCAGCCGCCGCCATGGCTCAAATTTTGTTGCCTCAAGCGCAAGCCGTTGCGCACGTTGCTCAATCTATCACGGCCAGAAAACCGGCTTTTATGCAGGCGGTTGAACAACGGGGCTATCGGGTTCACGGCGGGGGCGGCAATTTTTTTATGATTGCAGCCGGCGCTGATTTAAATGATCTTATTGGGCATTGTAAAGCACAAGGGGTATTAGTACGTTCGCAAAACGACAAACCCATGCTAGCCGGATGGCTGCGCGTGAGCGTTGGCACCGACACGGAGAACAATCAATTTTTAGCGGCATTAGATAGTTTTAAAGCCTCACGAGCGCTTATTCTAGACTTGGACGATACTTTGGTAGAATGCTCCCACAGCTTTACGAGCGTGGTGAGCGCGTTATATCAACATTACACGGGCGAGCCTCTGGATTTAGCAAAACTCACCGCCTTGCGCGCCGAAGGGGGCTTCAATGATGATTGGGTCACAACCCTGGCGCTCCTTCAGCGCAAGGGATTGCATCCTTTACCCAGCCTCTTGGACATTACACAAGATGGCGTGCGCCGTTATTTAACCATTGCCCCCTCGGCTGAAAAACTCCTCATCACAGAGCCGCTGTTAACTTGTCTTGCCAAGCGGTTTCGATTGATGATCTATACCGGACGGCACCGCACAGAATTTGACCCCATTTGGGCAGAGCGCCTCGCGCCGTATTTTGAGGCCATTTTATGTGTGGATGAATTATATGCCGGTGGCCAGCCCAAGCCCGCTGCCGACGGCCTACTGATGTTAAAAACACGCTATAACCTTAAGGGCGGCTATTACATTGGTAACAATGTTGATGATATGCGTTGCGCTGTGGGGGCTGACTTTACGCCAATGGGCGTAACCATAACTCAGCCGTCATCGGTGCTAGAGGCAGCAGGAGCCGTGCGAACGTTTGATAGCCTTAATAATCTGCGGGATGTGTTTTTATTGCCCGATCCATCGATAATATAAAAAACACGACTCTCTTCAATTTTCGTCATAAGGATTTTTCAATGCCCCCGTCCCTTAATGCCAGACAAGCCACTGTTATCCGCAATACCCGTGAAACCCAAATTGAGCTCACCCTCAATTTGGACGAGCCTTTGGTCGTCTCTGGTGAGCCCGCTCACATTGAAAGTCCGCTACCGTTTCTCAACCACATGCTCAACACGCTGGCAACCCATGGGCGTTTTGGCTTCATCCTCAAAGCCACCGGTGACATTGACGTCGATCCCCATCACCTGGTGGAAGATACCGGCATTGTGCTGGGGCAAGCACTCAAAAAAGCTTTGGGAGCTTCATTTTCGGGGATTGAGCGAGCCGGTTGTTTTCAGTTTCCTATGGATGGCACACTGGCCAACCTTGCCCTGGATCTGTGCGGGCGACCGAATTTATATTGGCAAGTGCCGCTTATCGGTCAACCCTTGGGTGCACTGGATTCAAGACTATTTAGAGAATTTTATAAAGGCTTTGTGGATGGCGCCTTGGCAACCGTGCACGTCGTTGTTGCTATGGGGGACAATGATCATCATATGATTGAAGCCAGCTTTAAAGCCTTTGCGCGTGCCTTGCGTCAGGCCACCCGCCCACTAGAGGCTGGGGTCATGAGCACCAAAGGGACACTGGATATTTAAAAGAAAAACCCTCGGCGCAAACAAGCGCTGAGGGCGATAGAAGAGAGTATGCCAGTGAAGGAGAAGCGTCTTTCGTATTAGCATAAAAACAATTTATTTAGATTTGGTGTTATTTTTGTATTTTTTTCGTAACGTTTTCTTGGGCCGTTCCGTCGAGAGGCATGACGTAAACGCGTTGCAGCGCTGAATCAACTGACGTACACTTTGCACGATGTCCGTCACACCCTTGCCACCCATAGCGCCCTCTGTTGTTACCTTGAAGCCACAGCAGATACAACCAGATGTGTTGAGCCTCACACAGCCTGCCTTGCCGTCGGCTACCCAGGCCATGACACTCTTGGCAGCGGGGCTTGCAGCGGGCGCCGCTCTTCCCATACCGTCGCGCTCATCATCACCTCAGATGGCGCAGGGGCTAAAATCGGACGTCTCCAAAATTTTATTTCTGTTCAACAAGCCACTCTACAGCTTGGGCACCCTGTTTGAAAAAGCACCAGAATTTCGGGCGCCATTGGCTATTTACGCCCTGGTGGCAGGTTTGGGTGTCTTAGGCGCCTCTGCCTTGCAAGGCATTCAGGAGGCTTGGGTCAGACTCGAAGAAAGTCAAATTCGCGCCCAGCTAGTGGCACGCCTGACACGTGTCTTTGCACAAAGCATTCGCCTCAAGCAACAAAGCGATAGCCGCTTGATGCAAGAGACCGAACATCGGTTAGCCGCATTCATTGCGCAACAGGGCGTCAGAAACCCATGGCAGTGGATTCATTGTGCACAAGCAAGCCACCACGGATTTAGCGCTTCCAGTCTGCCAAACGCCATTCCAGAAGCCTCAGATGCCTTGCTACCCTATCAGCCCATGCACCGAGGCCAAAATAAGATGCAACCAGCTTTTGGGCGTCATCAGCCGCTTGAAAAAGAGCCATCCGATTTGCCGCAAGGCTCTCGCTTGCTCAATGGCAAAGAATTGGGCTGGATGATTGGGGGTGTTTTGTTTGGCGCAGGTTTTTTAGCAGGCATTATCCTTAAAAACGTTCTTGCCATGCCCGCTTCCTCTGGCAATTCAACGAGCAAACTCGCCCCGAAAGCCCGCAAGATGCAACAACTCGAAGAATCCGTCACCGTCAATGATTTAGAAGCCATGGTCACGGAGAAAGCCCATTTGGGAGACTGGCGAGGAATGGCCGGCATGTTGGCCACCGGTGGCCTTTTGGGAGCCTCAAAACTAACGATTGATGGCTTGAGACAAGTGGCTGTTACCCGCGCTAATGCCGACACAGAGTATCGCTACCAGTGTACCAACTGGCTGTCGCTGGATCCGGCTTTCCACGCCGTGGCAGAAAACACCGCCGTTGAAGAGCAGCTCCAACAATTTTCCGCTTCATTCCCAATGGCTAAAACCTACCCGCTACTGGTCGTCAATCAGATGGCTCGGATTTTAGGCGGCATTGGGTATCATTCAGCGCCCAAATACTTCCTGATGACCCCTCCGGTTGGCCTTGTGGATGCACGGGGATAGCGAGCATACAGCTCAGTATTGCCGGCGGGCTGGCGTTGATCTTGAATTTTGCATGAATCTTGGTTTTGGACTCTTGCTATGACACCGCAAATTGAGTGGGTCTACCCTGGCAACAACCATCAGACGGCAGAAGCCTCCACGTTTCTGATTGGACGAGTGGTTGGCGGCTTCCCCCCCGGCTCAACACTTCTGTGTGAGCAACCCGCCCTCAATATGGTGCAAACCGTTGAGTGTTTTGAGCCTCACAATGGCTTTTTTGCCCATCCCATAGCACTCAAAACAGGGGCTCATGCCGTCTCTCTGAAACTCATCATGGCCAATGGGCAACCTTTGTGTGCACTTCAAAAACGGCTATTTATACGGCTGGCACCCATTGAACCCGCCGCCTCAGCACCCGAGTGGTTGTGGCCTAAAGGGGAGATAAAATTAAGCCTAAACCCTTTTGATACCGCTGCTCTGGAGGCCTCTTCTGAAGGGCTACTCATCCGGTTGGCTGTGCCAACGAGCACATCATGGGGGGTTCGACTGAAATCAGGGCAAAAGGTTTATAGCCAAGCCACGCTGAAGCCACTGGCTCTGCCTGATGATGCCGTGTTGTGGGACAATCGTACGCTGGTTTTTGGCCGTTTGCATCAAATCGAGCCACCCAGAAGGGCTGCAACCATTGCCGAAGCACAGCTTTTTTTGCTGCCAACGTTAAATTTGCCAACGTCGCAACAGGCTTACGAGCTTACGCTGGAAGCCTTTAATAACGCCCATCCCGAACATGGTTACGCCTACCCCCATCAAATCACCATCATCCCGCAGCCTGAGGAGGCGCAGGTGACCCAAACAGAAGCCCTCACCCGCGTGGCTCCTCATGATGAGGCGGCTCGGCTTACCCCGCAACCTCAAGGCACCTGGCATTGGCTTAATCGACAAGAAAACGGCTACGCACGCCTTGCATTTAGCAAGCCTGCCCAGTGGGTTCGTGTTGCAGACCTAATCTATTCAAAAAACCCACATTCTATAGCGGCTCAGCCTATTCGACTGGTTGAGGAGCAGACAGACTCGCGTGATGCCAATAGCGCCCAAATTCTCATTCCAATGGCAACCGTTGGCTCGATCTCCTGGCAGGTGGAAGTGTTAACAAGCCATACGGCTCGCCTGGAATTTTGCTTACACCACACAATAAGCCAATGTGATGTCATTCACCTTGATGCCAACACGCCAGATTGGCTTGGCTGCCTGCAGTGGCAGGCAAAGCCGCAAGGCGTCAGCTTGCAAGTCATGGTGTATCGACCATTGTGCGGTATTGTCAGCCGCGTGACACCCGACGGCTTACAACTCACCATCCGTGTGCTTCCCAAAAACCTGCAAGATTTTATCATAGGCCTCGACGCGGGCCATGGCGGCAACGAGACAGGGGCCCTGGCGGCGGATAGCACAGCCGAAAAAACACTCAATTTAAAACTCGCCCTTGCCGCCCGCGACGCCCTAGGAGCCGCCGGATTTTCGGTGGTTTGTTCACGCACCACGGATGAGACTTTGAGTTTATCTGACAGGCTTCAACGTCTTAATGACGCCGGTGCGCATCTGGTTTTAAGCCTGCATCACAATGCGCTGCCCGATGGGCGCGACCCGACCACAGAGCGAGGCTTTGGCGCCTATTATTATCATCCCTGGGCGGCCAATTTAACCCGCCACCTTGTGGACACCTTGCCAAAGCGATTGCATCTGCCCACCCATAGTATGCTCTATAACAGCTTAGCAATCACCAGAAACCCCAAGGCACTGAGCATATTGATTGAGACGGGGTTTTTAACCCATCCTGAAGAAGCCACGCTGTGTTTGGCTCAAGATTTTCCGAAGCAGTTTGCATGCCATCTGACTCAAGCGCTCACCGACTGGATTGCCTCGGCATGAAACGCTTGTATCGATGCACGTTGTTGAGGACGCAAGAGGGATTTTAATAGTGCGTGACCCAAGTAGAGAATGGGAGTTAAGGAGAGTGCCACAAGAAATTTCCATACATAATTACTCATGGCAATGTGGGCAATGGTACTCCAGGTTTGAGAGCCTGCAAAAGCAATAGAGGTGACAATCAACGAATCAAACAGTTGTGAAAGCACGGTTGAGCCCGTTGCTCGCAACCACAGTAAATTGCCACAAATGGTCTTGAACCAGTTAAAGAGATAAATATCCAACATTTGCCCTATCAGATAAGCCGTCAGGGAGGCCGCAAACATGGCCGTATACAGCGATGCAAACTTGTCAAACTCCTGATGAGATAAACTTGAAACGGTATCCACTGGCAACTGCTGGCCAATCCAGAGCAACAAAAAAACCCCAATAGACATCACAAACCCAATCATGGTCACGCGCTGTGCGCCCGATTTTCCGTAAAACTCATTGAGCAAATCGGTGAGTACAAACGTGATCGGAAATGGAATGATTCCCGCGGACAGCAGAACTTTGTTACCCAGAATTGGAAATTTAAAGGGCAGATGAAACGAAAACAGCAGCGAACCTATCAGGTTAGCAACCAGCAATGCCGTGAGAAATACGGCACATAACCACAAATAAACATGATGGTGCCTGTCATCATTCTGACGTTGAACGGCCTCTGAGGGGGCTAAAATCATGGTCCAAAACTCGACTTGTTTCTAAAAAACCTACCAAAACGCCTGATCGCGATGCGTGAGCGTCACCCTCACAGGCAAGGCAGCAATGGTGTCGACGTCTTTCAACCAGTTGGCGGTGCGCTCAGCCCAATAAACGGATCGATGTTTGCCCCCCGTACACCCAATAGCAAGCGTTAAGCTGCGTTGACCCTTTTGGGCAAAGGCCGTAAGCCACGGCAGAAGCCAGGCCTGCCAAGGCTCAAACACAGCATCTGTTTCTGGCAAGCCCGCAATAAATTCGGCCACGGGTGCATCCAGTCCAGACATAGGCTCAAGTTCTGGCATATAAAACGGATTATTCAGAAACCGAACATCCATCACCAACGCCACATTATCGGGAGCCCCGCGCTTGTAGCCAAACGTGAGCAGTTGAATCTGGAGCGTATTTTCCGAACTCATAAATAGGTATCCACCCCGCAAAGCCAGGGGCGGGTTTCTTCAGCGGGTTCGGTATTATCCAGCCAGCCACTGGTACCCACAGCCGCCGCACTCAATGGAATCGGCTGCCCCAGCATCGCGACAACACGCTCGGCAATGCCCACGGCACTTTTCATTCGCGGGCTGATATGCAGCGTCTGTGCGTTGGCCGCAATCGACTGGCCATCGTAGCTGGTCAGCTGATTATTTCGCAAAAGCTGCTTGGCCTGCTCGAGCGTTGCTGCCGGTGGCAGATCCGCATCCAAGTCAGAGAAGGCGGCATCTTTCATCAGCATCGGCAGTCCATCCGATCGATACCGTTTACCCAAAACCGCTTCTGGCGCAATTCTGATACCTTCTTGTTCGGAAAGTTGTTGTAATTGGGGGCACACAGGCGCCACCAAAAACAGCCAGCGATCGAGACGGGCTAGGGTTTGAGCCACCGTTTTGGCCACATGCGGCTGAGTGGCCATATCCCAGTAAAGGGCACCATGAGGGCGAACCACCTCCAAAGGCAAGTCAAACGTTTTCAACATCGCCTGCATGGCACCCACCTGTAACAATATCCAGGCAGAGAGTGCTTGCGGGCTCATGTTGGCCATTGATTGATAGCCTTGATGCAAGGGATCCGGGTATCCAATATGAGCCGCCACTGAGCAATTATACGATTTAGCCAGCTCAATGGCGCGCATGACAGCATCCGGCTCGCCATCATGGACACAACAGGGAATGTTCACCGTGCTTACCAAGCGCAAGAGGCTGTTGTCCGGGTTGGCAAAAAATTCGGCATCTTGCGCCTGCCCCAAGTCTGTATTAAGGTCAAAAAATCGGCGTAAACGCTTGGAGAGCACCGTTTTTCGAGTGCGGTCCGCAAAGGAAAGTGGCATAAAAAATTACTTTCAAAAAATGTTTTGATTCAAAACCAAAAATAATCACCAACAGCTTCATGCCCGAAAGAGGGGGGCGAGCGTAATTTACTTTAAACTCAATTATAACGCGTCGAGCGCTTCCAATGAAAGCCTTGGGAAACTCTCACTGACTTCAGGATAAAGTAACGTGCTCAGCAGTGCCCCTAAAACAGCATCCACCGAAACGTTGGCATGAATCTGACGTTTTGCCAATTCAATATGCGCCAGTGTTTGCTGGATAGCATTAAACCGTTGTGAGGCTTCATCCGTAAAAACGCCCTGAGGCCGATGCTTCAGCCAAATATCCTTTTGAAAAGCCAATAAAAGTTTTTGAGCCTGCTCTCGCACACGCTGGGGGGAGTCATAGGACTTTACCCACTGCATCGCAATCCATTCAGGATCCTGGGCTTTGTTAGCACGGTCGGTGCCAGCCACAATCTGCTGAAGAAGGGTTTGCATGGCAAGCTGATTATCCGTTTTGTCGAAATTGTCAATAGCTTCCATGGGCTGTGACACGCCGAGGCGATGCGCCACGGATGGAAATCTCAAAAACTGGCATCGAGACGCCACCGTGGGCAAGAGCCCTTGAGGAGCGTCTGTCAGAAATAGAAACAGGGTTCGATCACCAGGCTCTTCAATGGTCTTGAGCAACCGATTCGCCACGTCTGCCTTCAAGGTCTCCCGCGACAAAGCAAAAGGCATAAAGCCCTTGAGTGGCCCGACAGGAAACACAAGGCTAGCATCAGGGGTATCCTCTGCATTGCAAAGCAAGCCGCTGGTAAAAATAACCACGCGCCAGCCCTCCGTTGAAACCGTTGACAGTTGATGCAACAAGTGTTTGGCCTGTTTAACATCAATCACAGGTGTTTTTTTCTTGCTCTCTTCCTCAAGATACGTAACGGGGCTAATCGTCATAACTTCAGGGTGAGCGTTCTGGGCAATCCATCGACAAGGCCGACAGCTCAAGCAGGGTGCATCATCGTGAGGATGATGACAATTAAGCCGAGCCGAAAGCCAGAGTGCTGTTTGATACAAAGACGGGGTATCGTCACTGAGCCACGCGTAGGCATGGGAGAGCCGATGATGGTTGAGGGCCGAGCGCAAGCTCCTTAAGGCCAGAGAGTGATCAAAGCCATCGGGTAACGTCAATGTCATCATCTGGCAATTTTCTCACCAAGAGCGGCATTGCAAAACCGTCGGCTCATTAAAATGGGGCGCGTAATGGCAGAGCCCACCACCACCGCATGTGCCCCCAAATCAAACGCTTCTCGCACCTGCCATGGCTCCCACACACGGCCCTCAAGAACAACCTGAGTGCTATGTTGATTTGCTTGCACAGACTGCACCAAGGCAGACAGCAGATGAAAATCTGGCCCAGGCTCAGGCTCTGCAGCCGAGGCGACCGTCTCACGTGTGTAGCCACTGAGTGTGGTCGACACCACATCAAAGCCAAGGTCAATGGCACTTAGGCCATCCCTGAGGCTGGCACAATCTGCCCAGAGGCCAATGTTTCGGCCAGAATCAAGAATGGCACACCTGGCGTCGTCAAGCAATAACGCAACCCGCCCGGCGTTACTGAGCGGCAGCGCATGCTCTCGGTGGGTCGCATCCAGAGCTATCCAGTCTGCACCAGCCTCAATGAGCAGTTGAACCTCGTGAATAGAGGGCGTAATATAGACCGCATCCAACAAGGCCACAGCCAGAGGCGGGGTGGTTTTAATCAGCCCAATGACGGGGATATCCGGGCGGCGGCGCTTAAAGGCACGAATACTCTCTACCCCTTCTAATCGGGCGGCAACAGCCCCACCCAAAATACCGCTTTCTGCCATGGCCGCTAGCATCTCTGGGTCATTGAGCGGCTCACCCAAGCTGGCCTGGCTAGAAATAATCAGCCCTCGAGGCAGCTTAAAAAAAGAGTCCGAATCCTTAGACACCATAAGAAGAGCGAGGCAAGGCAGAAGATGAACTGTAATAAGGTGTTGATGGCGGCACTGCGGGCAACTGGGCGTAATAGACAATCAGGGCATGATGATAAGCAAAAAGTTTCATGGCATTTAACACCAGATAAAAGGCCACGCTCAAAGTGCTGACCAATAAAACCGGAATCCAATGAGAGGACACCTGCAACAAGTCGGCAATGTCATAGTCAAAAATCAACCAAACAGAGGCGCCCACACACCACAGTAAAAACAATCCATAAAGGGGGAAGAATAAAAACGACGCCGGCGAGCACCATGCCAATCGTCGAGCGCGTGCATACACCAAACGCTGCTCAAGCCAAGGCTCTGTAATGGCAATCACTTCTCCAAACACCGTGCCCATCCAGTGCCAGATGCCACGAGCAGCAAAAATGATCGCCGCAAGCCCCAACAGCATGAATACAAACAATCCCAAACTGAGTATAAAAGGCAGCAAGAGCGCGGGCATCCCCATCAGCCAGCTAAAAGTAAAAATACCGCCCACAAACAAGCCCATTGCCAAGGTGGCCAATAAAACAGCAGGGCCCACGCTAGCCATCAAACGAAACCAGCGCCAGTGAAGCAAGCTGGCCATGGACTCTGTGGCATCGGGCGCATAGGCAACATGCAAAGCATGGGGGCGTGGAAAGGATCGAACCCACTGCATATAGTAAGTAAGCGTCAGCCGAAAACCGAGCATTAACAAGCCTACCCAGCACAAAAGAACAAACCCTATCAGCTTGGCCAACAGAAGCCAGGGCACCGAATCAATTTGACCCATTGCCAAAGCCTGCCCCCACTCGATGACTGGCCACAACAAACTTTCTGCGGTGAGGATACTCAGCGGCATCACGATAATCAGCAAGAGCACCAAGGGCAATGCGGGCGGCGGCAAGAGCATGCCCAACCAACCAAAACCCGAAATAACTTGGGCGCTATCTTGGGCGCCTGGATGCATGCGGCGCAACTGACGTTCCAGCGGGGTGTCGGAAGCATTCATAAGGCAATTATTTTACTCCAGCCAAGGTCATTTGCTCTTGCAATTTGAAATATCAAACTTATCCATCCAAGGCGGCTTTTAACAGCGCATTGAGCACCTCAGGATTGGCACGCCCCTGAGTGGCCTTCATTGCTTGGCCCACAAAGAATCCAAACAATTTATCTTTCCCTGCGCGATAAGCCGCCACCTGAGACGCATTAGCAGCAAGAATGTCAGCTATCGTCGTCTTTAAAGCCCCTTCATCAGAGACCTGAGCAAGCCCCTGAGAGTCTACAATCACTTTGGGCGAACCACCTTCGGTAAGCAGCGTCACGATGATTTTTTTGGCAATGGCGTTGCTAATGGTGCCGGCCTCTACCAGCGCAACCATCTCGGCCAAGGCCTGAGGCGTGAGTTTAGTTTGCATCAATTCCAGCCTGTCTGGATTCAAATCGGCATGCTTGAGCCACCCTGAAATATCACCCTGAAGCCAGTTAGCAACCGCCTTAAACTGCGCAGGAGCTTGCACGTAGTCCGCAGTACTCAGGAAAAAATCCCCCAGATCCTTGGACTCTACCAGCACGCTGGCATCGTAGTCTGAGAGCATAAATTGCGATTTCAAACGCTCTAGGCGCGCTTCGGGCAATTCTGGTTGTGTTTTTCGAAGGGCTTCCACCCAGGCGGGGTCAATGGCCATCAGCGGCAGGTCTGGCTCAGGGAAATAGCGATAATCATGAGCCTCTTCCTTGCTGCGCATCGAAGCGGTCGTACCCGTGGCTTCATGCCACAGACGCGATTCCTGAATCACCCGCCCACCAGATTGAATGACCTCAATTTGACGAGCCACTTCGGAATCAATCGCCCGCTGTACACTTCGAAAACTGTTCATGTTCTTGACTTCAGCCTTCGTACCGAGTTTATCGCTGCCCACAGGGCGCACGCTGACATTTGCATCGCAACGCATGGAGCCTTCCTCCATGTTGCCATCGCTCACGCCCAAATAGCGCACCAACATCCGCAGACGGGTGAGGTATTCACGCGCCTCTTCAGAGGTCCGAAAATCAGGTTCTGTTACAATTTCAAGTAGTGGGGTACCCGCACGATTATAATCGGCAAGACTGTGAGAGGAGCCATGGAGACCCTCTGCGCCACCATGAACCAGCTTGCCCGCATCTTCTTCAAGGTGAGCGCGTAAAATTCGAATTTTTCGGCCGTTAGAAAGAACCATATGCCCATTTTGACAAATCGGCTCATCGTATTGCGAGATCTGGTAGGCCTTGGGCAAATCGGGATAAAAATACTGCTTGCGATCAAACTTGGTGAGGTGGGCAATCTGGCAATTGAGCGCCAGACCAAGGCGAATGCCAAATTCCAGAGCCTTCCCGTTAAGGACCGGCAGCGTACCCGGTAAACCCAGACACACCGGAGAAATGTTGGTGTTTGGCGCATCACCAAAGTGGTTAGGGGCTTCAGAAAAAAGCTTGGACTGTGTAGCTAACTGCACGTGGACTTCAAGACCCATAACCGGTTCAAATGCTGTCTGGGTCAAATCGAGAGTATCTGAGGTCATTGGTAAAACACTTCTGAAGTATTGTGACAAGAATAAAAATAAAAGCATGAGGCACGTTTATTAATTTTACACTCTTATGCTACCGTCAACACAACAAACTTGCCCATTTAAATCTGTGGGTGATTTTTTCTATTGCCCCTATTCTTGACTGAAGCCTTATCATCGGAAATTTTGCATTATGGCCACCTCATCTGACAACAAACTGAAGCTCGTGCTCCCCAAGGGACGCATTCAGGAAAAAGTTTATGATCTGCTTGCCAAAGCGGGCATGCATTTTTCCACCACCTCGCGCTCATATCGACCGGTTTGCAGCGACCCTCGCATTGAGGTCAAGGTGCTCAAGCCACAAAATATTGCCGCACTGTTGGGTCTGGGGCGCCATGATATTGGGTTCACGGGTCACGACTGGGTGTTAGAACAGCAGGCCAATGTCGTAGAACTGCTCGATCTGGGCTTTGATCCGGTCAAAATCGTGGCTGCCATGCCCGAGCAGCTCGCCTCTGGAGACTGGAGGGCAAGAGCTCGCGAAGCTGCCAGTCAGGGGAAATCGCCGCTCATCGTGGCATCTGAATATCGACACCTCACAACAAGCTATCTCAGGCAGCAGGATATTCCGCATATTTTTGTTCAATCGTATGGCGCCACAGAAGCCCTACCCCCAGAAGATGCCGATATGATTGTCGACAACACCGCCACTGGGAGTACCTTGCGCATGAATCGCCTAGACATTGTGGGCGAAATTTTACAGAGCACAACCCGATTTATTGCGCATCCGATGGTGCTTGAAACACCCTGGAAAAAAGAATTGCTGGATGAGCTGGTCATGCTCATGAAAAGTACCCTCGATGCCCAACGTCGCGTGTTGCTGGAGATGAATGTCTCTGCAGAGACGTTTAATGCTGTCATTGCCATGTTGCCAGCCATGCGTTCTCCTACCATCTCACCGCTGCACAATCAAAGTGGGTTTGCGGTAAAAGTGGCTGTTTCAGCCTCCGATGTACCCGCACTTATCCCCAAACTGGTGGCGGCGGGCGCCAGTGATATTCTGGCCTACAAACTGGAGAAAATCGTCGCAGGAACATTGTAGCCTGAGTGGTGGGTTACAAAATATACTCTCGGGCGCCAATTTGCTGAATCATAATTTGCCCAGTGGCCAAGATAATCTTGACGGTGCGGACTTTATTACCCCCAACATCGGCTTTTTCAACCGCAAGGCCATACTTTGACAAAAAAGCACGCACCGCGATGGCATTTCGAGAGCCAATGTTGAGGATATTGCCCCCGCCGCCGCCAAAGCTGAAAAGCTGCGCACCACCCACCAGCTTGATCACGCTGCGCTCGAGGGATCCGCTCTTATCTTCAAATCCCTGAATCAATAGCGGCATGGCTCTATCAGCGTATTTACCCGCCACAGCCTCTGATGAATCAGCAGCAATGGTGCTATCTGGCAACACGATATGCGCCAAGCCCAAAAGCGGCAGGCCAGGATCGTAAAGACAAACCAGCAACCCCGAGGCCAATTGAGGCAACTCAAACACCCGCGTGCGATTATCGCAGATAATCACATCTCCCATGGCAATGGTTTCTGTGGTTTGAATGGGCATAACGTGAATTTTTTTGCTCAAAAACAGCGGTTCAATCAGGCTTTCATGGTGCTTAACATGTCATCCAGTTGCGGCTGAATTATCATGAATTCAGCAATCAATCTTTCAAATTGTTCTTTCTCTAAAACAAGCCCCGCAGTGTTCAGGGCGCTAAAATCAATTTGATACATCAAGCCATCGCACCCAACACCCTTGCCAAGCAGGCTAGCAATGCCATCGGCCAAATGCACCAACGCCAAAACAAGATCATCTTGTGGATTCAGGCTTTTAGGGGCATTTAAAGGGGTGTGATGGTAAGCAATAGTACGCAAAATACTTTGCGGCAGCTGCCAGCGCTCTGCGATGGCCTCACCAACATCTGTATGGCTGGCACCAATCACGTGACGCTCGGCTTGCTGAAAACTGACTTGATGCTTGAGCGCGTAATGTTCAATATCGCTGTAGTTTGCCCCCACATAGGCGGCCAGAATAATTTTACCAATATCGCGCAAGAGGGCTGCCGTAAAAACAACCTCAGGATCCATTTTGGCCGAACTGGCAAGGCCTAACAAATGAAGGTTCTTACTCATGTGGCGGGCATAAAATGCACCCGTCATGGCATGTGACCACAAATCGCCGGCTTTAAGAGCATACCCAGGCATTTCCTGCGTCAATGCCTGATGAGATAAAATGGTATATAAAAGGCTTTTTAAAGTGTTTTGACCCAAAATGGCAACCGCATCTTTGACAGTTTCTACCCGACGCGATAAACCATAGGCGGCTGAATTGCTCAGACGCAAAATTTGAGCCGTCAAATTGGGGTCAAGGCGAATGATCGAAGCCAAGTCATCGGCATCAACATCCGGCTCTTCCAAGGCACGCATGACCCCAACAACCGCTTGCGGCAGCTCAGGCAGCCGATCGACTTCGGCGGCCAGCTGGGTGACATCAAGCCGCTTATAAGACAAGGAGGAAACAGAATCATGCATCATATAGAACCATTTCATACTACAACCAAGTCGTTTTTTTCGCATCAGAGGCTTCATGAGGTTGATTTTGAAAAATCCAGCCATTCATTCCAATCCAGCCAAGCACTTGAGTAGAACTTTCTCCTAAAAATCTTCTCGGGCTCAATTTTTCGACGCTTCAAAAAGCCGAAAATCAAGCCAATCAACGGCTGATTGTTTTGGTATCAAGGCGTTTACAAGACCTTGCGTCACCTACTACAATTGGATGATTATTTTAATCTGATGTTTTCACATTAAAGCTTTTCATGAAAAAGCCGCTCATAAAAATTTTCTCCGTGCTTTTTAGAGTTTTCTTATTAAATCTAAAAACAGATAAAAAAGTCCCATCTTTTACCCCCTAATTTTGTCTGCTTGTCTGCTGTGTTCTGATTTGTCCCAGCGTTTGTGATTCATCCGCTATGAGTCGCCAGAGGAAACACAACAAGCCCTGCCGTTTTTTGTGGTTTAATCAGGTAAATATCCATCCCCGTACATTCTTAGCTATCGAATCGTCTGCGTTTTCTATGCTCTTTTGAGCTTTCCTCCTAAACTGAAAGGGAATTTAACTCCTATGTCGTCGCAATTTTCCCAATCTGATGCCAGTCATTCTTCTGCCGCCAATCGTATGCGCGCCAACATCAAAGTGGTGGGCGTTGGCGGAGCAGGCGGCAACGCCGTCAATCGCATGATTGCTCACGGCCTTTCAGGAATTGATTTTTGGGTGATGAACACCGACGCTCAAGTGTTGGATATGGCACTGACTGAGAAGCGCATTCAATTAGGCAACAAAATTACACGCGGACTCGGTGCCGGTGGCAACCCTGCCATCGGACAAAAAGCGGCCGAAGAAAGCCGCGAAGAAATTTCTGCCATCTTGGAAGGCGCCGACATGGTCTTTATTACCGCCGGCATGGGCGGTGGCACAGGCACTGGCGCAGCCCCCGTTGTGGCAAGTGTTGCTCGCGACATGGGAGCTCTGACTGTTGGTGTTGTGACGCGTCCGTTTGCCTTTGAGGGGCGCCGCCGTCAACAGCAGGCGCTTCAGGGTCTGGAAGGCCTCAGAGATGCCGTTGACACCTTGATTGTGATCCCAAATGACAAGTTATTGCAGGTCGTGGAACGTCGCACCTCCATGCAAGAAGCATTTCGTATTGCAGATGATGTTCTCTTGCGTGGCGTGCAGGGCATTTCGGATATCATTACCGTGCCGGGTTTAATTAACGTTGATTTTGCCGATGTTAAGGCCGTCATGAGCATGGCGGGTTCTGCCATTATGGGTATCGGCAGAGGTACCGGGGAAGGACGTGCGCTGGAAGCGGCTCGCATGGCCGTCAATTCACCCTTGCTGGAGACCTCTATTGAAGGCGCCAATGGCGTTATCTTCAATGTAACAGGCGGCCCCGATATGACCCTCTTTGAGGTCAACGAGGCGGCTGATGTGGTCTATGAATGTGTTGACAAAGATGCCAACATCATTTTTGGCTCGGTGATTGATGATCGCATTCAGGGTGAAATTCAAATCACCGTGATTGCAACCGGTTTTCAGCTCAAGCAGCCAGGCTTATTTGGTGAAGAGGCAACAACTGGGCAACCACGAAGCGTTAGAAGCCCTTTTGAAAATCTGGATCGATTCGCGGCCGAAGGCGCCAAAGTCCCGGCAGGTACTTTTTCAGGTGCAAGCCAAGAACCGACGATGGCAAGCAATGCTTCACCCACGGCTGAACTTCGCCAGAAAGCCACATCCATGCTAGGTAAGAATGGCAGTGGCCTTCAAGAAACGGCTCGCAAGCTTCTGGATCTGGATTTACCGGATTTCCTGTCACGCCCCAAGAAATAATCGCATTAACTGAAATCCGAAATAGGCTCTAGAGCTTAGTAAGTAAGGCTTGCAAGTTCTGGAGCCTATTGGCTATTGACTGTCAAGCGATGCTGGACGGGTAAAAACTGATAGTGAATGTCACGCAGAATAGCCCTGTCGCCAAGCGTGATTCGGCCAAAAGCAAACGGAGCTTCATCATTGACCCAGAGCAAGGCTGGGGAGCTCCAGATAGATTTTTTTGAAGTTTCTTTGTTGACGTGAGGCGCCTCACACGACAGTCCAATATTATGCTGTGCTCCGCGCCCTGTATGGTAGAGCGGCGAGTGATTTTTCAAGAGGCTTGCTACCCCAGTCCCCAGAGCAATCACCGAGCAACTGCGCTGAGTGACTTGAGGATGTCGCAAATCACCCACGACGAGCACCAAGAGGAAAAACCCCACCATCAAAGGAAGAAATCTCACGCTCCAATACTGCACTAATTTAAAGCGACTCATCGTCACCATATTGACAATCCTCACAAATGGCGTGGGTATTAAGATTGGCCTCAACCAGCTGACGAACCACATCCTGAATATCCAGCACCCCTTCTGGATCCAGCGGTTCCACAAAATCTGCCGCACTCAACTCAACCTCACGGCCGCTGACAAGAGGCTCATTGGACAAGCACGAGGGGCTCTGCAAGCTAAACGCTTCTTCAATAGTTAAAGAAACCGGCTGGCTAAAAAGCTTTAGGCAACGTCTGCAAGGCGTTTCAACAGCACCAGAAAGCGCTCCGCTCAACAGGAGGCCACCCGGATGACGCTGAAGAGTTAATTGACCCGTCAACGGCTCACAGGTTTGTGGTTCAGGGAGAGAAAGACTCAACTCTGACCAATGAAATCTTGAAACATTGAGCCGTAACAAGTCTGGCAAAGGAATGGCCTTGCCTTGTCTGACGGTACGCTCAAGCCACTCTGGCATTGCTTGGGAGGACAACATTTCAATAGCCTTCCATAAAAGGGGAGATATTTTAAATCATCTTAGCCGAAAGGCGATGTTAATATTTGTAGAGCCTAAGCCTTAAGTTTTCCTTAAAACACAAGGATTATGATGGCTCTTGTCCTAGAATAATCCATACAAAAGCACAGATGTGTCGAAGCATTTGTGCTTTCTCTTTTGTAAATATTTTCAATTTCCATATTCAAATCATCTTTATTTTGTGGAGGTTATTCATTCCATGACAGCAACTCAAATCAAAACCAAGCTCCAGCCCTTAGCCGATCGCGTCGTGCTTGAGCCTATTGATGATGCCAGCCAAACCGCAGGCGGTATTTTTATTCCTGATACCGTGACCAAAGAACGCCCTCAGCGGGCAAAAGTGGTCGCTATTGGCCCCGGTCGCAAACTGGAAAATGGTCAACTTGAAGCGATGACCGTTAAAGTTGGCGATGTCGTTCTGTTTGCCAAATACGGCGGCACGGATGTCAAGCTCGACGGCGTCGAACTGAAAATCATTTCCGAAAAAGACATTTTGGCCATTATTGAAGCCTAGTTTAATGTTCCCCCTGTTATTTCCAAAATTATCTCATCGAAAGGATAGTTATTCTTATGTCCAAACAAATTCTATTTGATGAAGCCGCTCGCCGCGCCCTTGAAGCCGGTGTGGATACTATTGCTGATGCGGTGCGCGTAACCCTTGGCCCCAAAGGTCGCAACGTCGTGCTTGAAAAGAAATTTGGCGCCCCAATGATCGTTAATGACGGTGTTACTATTGCCAAAGAAATCGAGCTGCAAGATCCCAGTGAAAACACCGGCGCAGCCTTGATTCGTCAAGTTGCCAGCAAAACCAATGATGTCGCTGGTGATGGCACGACAACGGCCGCCGTCTTGGCTCAGTCTATTGTTCGTGAAGGCTTGCGCAACGTGGCGGCCGGCGCCAACCCCATTCAACTGAAAAAAGGGATTGATAAAAGCACCCAGTGCCTGGTTGATGAAATCGCCAAAGCCTCCCGCAAAGTGGAAAACCGCTCAGCCATTGCCCAAGTGGCCTCCATCTCCGCGGGCAACGACATGGCCATTGGCGAGTTGATTGCCGATGCCATGGACAAAGTGGGCAAAGATGGTGTCATCACTGTTGAAGAATCCAAATCACTCGGCACCACGCTCAAGTTTGTGGAAGGGATGCAGTTTGATAAAGGCTGGATTTCCCCCTACTTTGTAACCGACAGCGAGCGGATGGAAACCGCCCTTGAAGATTGCTTCGTGTTGGCGGTCAACAAAAAAATCAACCTGGTTAGCGACCTCGTCCCGATTCTTGAGCAAGTTGCCCGTGAAGGCCGTGGCATCCTAATTATTGCCGAAGACGTGGAAGGCGAAGCGCTTGCAACCTTAGTTGTGAACAACATGCGCAAAATCATCCGTGCTGTGGCGGTAAAAGCCCCTGGGTTCGGTGACCGTCGCAAAGCCATGCTCGAAGACATCGCTATCCTCACCGGTGGTCAGCTCTTCACCGAAGATTTGGGCATTCGTTTGGAAAACGTGACCGTCCAGCAAATGGGCCGTGCCCGCCGCGTGACGGTTAACCGCGAAGCTACCACCATCGTGGTTGATGATAAAAACAAAGCTGCCGTGGAAGCGCGTGTGGCTCAAATCAAGCGTCAGCTCGATGAAACCGACAGCCAGTACGATAAAGAAAAACTCCAAGAGCGTCTGGCCAAATTGTCCGGCGGAGTCGCCGTCATTGAAGTCGGTGCGGCCACAGAAACCGAACTCAAAGATCGCAAGTTACGCCTGGAAGATGCCCTCAATGCAACCCGTGCGGCCATTGAAGAAGGCATTGTCCCTGGCGGTGGCACCATGCTCATCAAAGCCCAGCCAGCCTTGGCCAAATTTGCCGAGACCCTGACTGGCGATGAAAAAACCGGTGCTGAAATCCTGTTGCGTGCTATTGAAGCCCCAGCCCGCCAGATTGCCGAGAATGCCGGCGTTCGTAGCGGAGATGTTATTGTGGAGCGCGTCAAGCATGAAGCAGGTAACGTGGGCTACGATGCTTTAAATGCCAAGTTCGTCGACATGATCGAGGCTGGCATTGTGGATCCGGCCAAAGTGACCCGTAGCGCCTTGCAAAATGCGGCAAGCGTTGCTGGCTTGTTGCTGACCACTGAGGCTCTTGTGGTTGAGCGCCCCGAGAAGAAAGCCGCCCCAGCCGGTGCTGGCATGCCCGACATGGACTACTAAACGTCCGCGTTTAGTCTAGCAATCAATCCCCTCGATGGTTCGCCACCGAGGGGATTTTGTCTCTTTTGTTTGAGTCATTTTCCGCTACACTAAATTTATGGCTACGCTTTCTTCAACATCCTCAGCAACAACCCACACCCCTGCTGAGTTGCTCGATGGCTGCTCCGCCGAGCAACTATTCAGCAAAGGCCCAGGGCTGACCTATGATGATTTCATCCTGCTGCCGGGACAAATCAACTTCTCGGCGGATGAAACCGAGCTGGCCAGCCGCCTGTCGCGCAACATTACGCTCAACGTGCCGATTGTCAGCTCCCCGATGGATACTGTCACGGAAGCCGCCATGGCCATTGCGCTGGCGCTTCAGGGAGCCATTGGTATTATTCACAGCAACGCCCACATTGACGAGCAGGCCGCCGAAGTGCGTACCGTCAAGCGGTTTAAAAACGGGTTTATTACCCATCCCATGGTGCTGTCGCCTCGTCATACCATTGCCGATGTCGATGCCATCAAGGCCAAATATGGGTTTTCCAGCGTCGTCATTACCGAAAGCGGAGAGCTTGGCAGCAAGCTGGCCGGCATGATTACCAATCGTGACGTGGATTTTATTGCAGACCGCAGCCTGCCGCTGGCCAACGTGATGACCACCGAGTTAATCACAGCGCGCGAAGGGTGCACCCTGGAAGAAGCCAACCAGATTTTACGCCAGAGTAAAAAAGGAAAACTCCCGATTGTCAACGCACACGGCGAACTGGTGGCGCTGATTTCCAGAAAAGATTTGCTCAAAAGTCGCGATTATCCTCTGGCGACCAAAGATGTGGCCAACAATCAATTACGAGTGGGTGCCTCTGTTGGCACCCGAGACGATGATCGCGATCGCGTGGCGGCGCTGGCGGAGGCAGGGGTTGATTTAATTGTCATAGACTCCTCCCAGGGCGACTCCATTTATCAGCACCGCATGCTAAGCTGGATAAAAGCAACCTATCCTCACATTGACGTGATGGCGGGCAATGTTGTCACGCAGGCGCAGGCGCAGCACCTTATTGACTTGGGCGCCGATGCGCTTCGAGTGGGCATGGGCGTTGGCTCCATTTGCACCACGCAAGATGTTGTGGCCGTTGGGCGGCCTCAGGCCACGGCCGTTTATCGGGTTTCGGCGCTGGCGCGATTGCACGGGGTGCCGGTGGTTGCCGATGGCGGCATTGCCTGCATTGGTCATATTGGCAAAGCGCTGTCGTTGGGCGCCTCAGCCGTGATGATGGGCTCCATGCTGGCGGGCACCGAAGAGTCTCCTGGCGATTATTTTTACAAAGACGGCGTGCGCCTCAAGAAGTATCGAGGGATGGGGTCGCTGGAGGCCATGGCCAAGGGTAGTGCCAAGCGCTACCTCAGCGATGCAGACCGTGTCAAAATTGCCCAAGGCGTCAGCGGTGCCGTGATGGACAAGGGCTCTGTGCATCGGTTTGTGCCGTATTTGCTGCAAGGCTTGCGTCACAGCTTGCAAGATGTCGGCCAGCCTTCGATTTCTAAGCTTCATGCGGCGCTTATGTCGGGGCAACTTCGCTTTGAACAGCGCTCGCCGGCTGCCCAACTCGAGGGTGGGGTGCATCATTTGTACACGTATGAGAAGAATGC
>JAYKJM010000001.1:0-39820 GCA_035285385.1 Vampirovibrionales bacterium | reverse complement strand
CCACAGGGACAATTGCAGGCGGCATGTTACTTTTTTTAGTCAACGTAGGACTCTTTGCGACAAAAGCCGAACTCAACGCACTCAAAGCCGATTTGATTCAGCAGGTGATGCAGCACACCATTCGACGAGATGAGGTTGAGCGCGCGTTGAGCAAATTGGAATCTACCCTGAAGGAGGCCGTCACAACCCTCCGGCAAGAACTGCACGATGATTTGGGTGAACTCAAGACAGATTTAGCCGACCTGCGCAAGGGCTTAATCACGATCAAAGCCTCTCGAGTGATTCGAGGCGGCCGAAGCGAACCAGGCTGATACATTTCAATAAAAAACATTCAAATTACAACATCATGGCCAGATGTCTGAAATTGCTCTTCAGGCGCTCCAGAAGCGAGCACAACATGGGCGATTTTCGATCGCTGCTTGAGATGCCATCTATCTCAGAGCGTTTGGCTGGGAGTTTTTACTCAGGACTTTGGCCAGACAGAGATTTACACGGAGGTAAGGAGAAGAGGCCATGACGATGCCATTGCGAACACGTTCGACGATGCTTTGCGAGCATTTTACACTGGGAGAGTTTTTACCGGCTGGATTTGATGCACAGAAAATCCCGCCCATTCACTTTGAAAACCTAAAAAAGCTGGCTCAACGTTTACAGATATTGCGAGAGACGGTTTTTGAACATCGAGCCGTTCGAATAAGCCCTAATGGGGGTGGTTACCGAAGTATCTCGCTGAACAGGCAAGTGGGCGGTGCCTCGCAGAGCTATCATCTGACGGGGATGGCGGCAGATATTCAGGTAGCAGGGTTAACGCCTAGGCAGACGGCAGAACGGCTGAGTCAATGGGCGGGAGGCTTAGGGCTCTACCCTGCGCATGTTCACGTTGATATTGGCCCGCATCGTCGCTGGATGGGACATTATTGAGCATATGGAGAGGTTATTTGAGCAATAGATACAAGAGGATTTTTCATGAAAACCATTCTGATACACGGCATGGGCAATACATCTGCTGATTTTCAGGTGCAATGGCAGGCGGCAACCCGACTTAATTGTCCCGTTAGCGATCTTATCCCCCTTTATTACGAAGATTTAATGGATTCAACCGTTTTAAGTGGCCTGACACGGCTTGTGATTAAAGCCGCATCGGCCTATTATCAGCAATCTTTTTCGTTGGCAGAATTGCTACTGGCAGATTATCTGCAAGATGCAACCTCATTTATGACCAACGCAAAGTTGCGACAAGACATTGCCAACCGGCTTGAACATCAGCTTGCCCCGTTGAGTCCGCAAGAGCCCATTACCCTGGTTGGTTATTCACTGGGTGGCTTGATCGCTGTCTGGCTGACGCTAAGCCAATCTTGGCTTACTGATAAACACCCGCTGACCCTTGCAACCATTGCCTGTCCGCTTGGATCCCCGCTTCAGGGGATTGCCACGCTCATTAAAACGTTATTTCCATCAAAACCCTTAAAAAGACCCCCCGTTGAGCGCTTTATTAATGTTTATTCGGCGCTGGATCCCCTTAGTGGTAAGCTTAAAAACCTTGGCTGTGACCTGCAACATCGTATAGCACTTGAAGATAGAATCCTTCACACCAATGTTGCTGAGTATCTCACCGCGTTGGCGCCATTATTGCAATAATATTGATTTAAAGATATAATTTAAAATTTACCTGTGGAACTATCGCTTTTTTAAAAAGCTTAGGTAATAATATAGACAATATTGTTCGCAACAGGTTCCTCATAACGAGTTCTCTAAATTTTCTTGACAGGGTTTCTTGACACGGGTGTCATGGCGCGATCAGTAGGTTGTTAACACAATCTGTCAATCATTCTATCGTTATTTCCAATTTAGAGGAATCGCGCATGTTTCAAGCACAAACCTTACCCTGCTCTGATTGTGGGGGAGAATTCGTATTTACCGTTGAGGAGCAAGAATTTTTCAACGAAAAAGGCTTTAACCCACCCCGTCGTTGCAAGCCTTGTCGTGAGGCCGCAAAAGCTGCCAAGCGTTCAGGTGGTGGCTTCGGTGGTGGCCGCGGTGGCTTTGGTGGTGGCCGAGGTGGCTTTGGTGGAGAACGTGAGTTCTTTGATGCGGTTTGTTCCGGTTGTGGCGCAAACACCCAAGTGCCATTCCGTCCAGATGGCCGCAAGCCCGTGTACTGCAAGCCCTGCTTTCAGTCACAGCGTGCCTACTAAATTTTAATAAACGCCATTCTCAAACGATGTCAATCGACACATTGAGGATGGCGTTTTTTTGCTTTTTATCTGATTTTGCGTCACGCTAGGCTTACGATATTTAGGTGGTTGTTTTCGCTCATGCTGCAAAACCATGGTGAAACCCACCACCATCTCAGCGGTGAAACCCATCTTCTCAGCCGCTTCTGCCAATTGCAGCTGCTAGTTGACGCTTAACACCGTGACTCGAACTTCGCGCTATTATTCTTTGGAAAGGATTTTCTGACATGGCCAAGAACAAACAAAAACAAGAAAAAGCGGCTCGAAACCGTGAATACGCTCGTAAATTCAAGAAGCGTGTTCCTAAAGGTGTTGGTAAATCCCGCTTTGGTGGCTCACGTCCAGGAGGCTTCAGTGCCAGCCCATCAACTGAGGCTGCCGAGTAGAGCAACTGTTTGGCCTCAAAAACCAGATACAGTCTCCCCACCCCTAAGGAGTGATCCCAGATGAGGTGGATGCCTGCTATTGTTATCGCTTTGGCCGCTTGTGTGTTTCTCATCACTGGGTGCCAGCGTGATGCTTCAAAACCTTCATCCTCCTCTCTACGGGATGTAACCCTTCGTCTCTGGACGCTTCAAATGGGGGCGTTTTCGCCTTTGATACGCCAGAGTATTCGCGAGTTTGAGAAAACGCACCCTGGCGTTCACGTGCAGTGGGAAGATTTGCCTTTTACGGAAGGAAAAAAACGCGCAATTGCGGCTATCCTGAGCCCCTCGGTTCCTGATGTTATTAATCTAAACCCTGGATTTGCAGCCATTCTGGCTCAGCGTTCTGCGTTGATCAATATGAATACTGCCCTGACGCCTTCAGAGCAGGCCGCCTATGTTCCGGTTGTGTGGCAGGCGACGCAAATGCAGCAAAGCCCAGTTCGTACAGTCTCGGTGGGCATCCCGTGGTATGTAACCACTACCATTACGCTGGCTAATCAAGCTTTACTGCCTAAAAAACAAAATCAAACCGTAATTCCTGAGTCTTGGTCTCAGGTTTCTACTCTGGCAAGCTGGCTTGAGCAAAAACATAGCGCTAAGGTCATGATGCCAACCCTCTCAGAAGGGGGTTCGTTTCTGAAACTCTTGCGGCGTGAAGGTATTGAGCCTATATCAACATCAAACGGATGCCTTCAGTGGTCTGACGATGCCAGAGTTGCCCAGCGACTTCAATTTTTCAAGTTACTTTTTGCCCGCCGATTAATTCCTGCGGAAGCGTTAACCGAGGGACACCGTGCCTCCGTTGAACAGTATCTGGCCGCTCGCTTGGCTCTGTTGTCTATTGGTGGAAATTTTCTGAGCTCCGTGCGTGACAATGCTCCTGAGGTATACGCCAGCACTAACATTGCACCCGCATTCCCGCAAGAGGGTTTCAAACAGAATGGCTATCTGGATGTTTCACCGATGGTGCTGGTGGTTCCTGTCAAAAGTAGGCATCGACGGTTGGCCGTGGCACTGGCCAAGCATTTAACGCAATCCTCCTTTCAGCTTGCTTTGGCAAGATCTGTTGCTGTATTGCCCTCAATTCTAGATGCCTACCTTGACGATCCTGCTTTTTTTGGGTTATCCACTGTCAAAACCCATTCACTGCCGATGTCATTGGAATCTCGTGCCAGAGCGCTTGCCGCATGGCAACTTTTGAATGCCAAGGTGACGAATCCGTTATTGATTAACGACGCGCAGATAAACGCGGCTGTGGATTTTGCCGTGCAATCGGCGCTGTTGAATCAGGTGAGTATTGATGAAGCGCTTAAACAGGCTGAACATGCTGTTAACGCCTCCTTTTGTGATTGATGCCGTCTAAAAACAGCGCGCCCAAAGCAGCTCTTGGGAATAAAGACGTCTAAGCTGACAGGATTGTTTCATGGTATTCACATCGCGTTACAGATTCTGGAAAATTCAGCTGAATCTGTACACAAAATTTCTTGAGGCGGTTTAATGAAATACCAGAGGATGAGGCCTTTGCCATCAATCTGGAACAACACGCACCATCAATCGCTCTAAGGTTTAACATATTTTCAAACAAAGGTTCAAAAATCATTTCATTGCGCAGACCTTGCGTAATGGCATAATTTTTTTCTGTATAGGCAAACTGGATTCATTTCCGTTATGTCGATGACACCCATTGCGTTTCCATTGTCGGTTGCCGGGAATTACCCGGGCTTGGGACGCATGCCCTCGTTGGACTTGACCCCCCAACGGATGGGATTATATGCCCAGGCGCTCTCTGATGGTGGGGGGCAATTGCCACAAACCATTCAAAATGCTTACGCCTTTTCAAATGTATTGAATCCGCTAATGCCAAAGCGTCCGCAGCCTCTGGTGTCAGAGGCGACACTCCCTAAGGCAGACTCTGTGGGAACGGGTATCTCTTTAATGGATCCTGCCACACAGTATAAAACCGGCGTTCGAACACGAATCTCAGAATATATTGTGTCGCTCAATGCGTTTCAGAAAGCCGCTCTCTCGTTTCAAAATCTCGTAATTGAAACCCCCAAATCGGTTTGGAAAGGCTTGAGTGGGGATCCCCGGTTTGAATTTTCTGACAAAATGCGGGTGGCTCAAATCCCTTATTATTTAGGTGGTGCTGCGCTTGTGGCTTCGTATTTGGCGCCAGGAGGCTCCATGGCGGCTAAAAATGCACTTAAGCCAGCCTTAGCGTGTTTGGGCTATTTTATTGGATTTCCTGTGGCCAACGCGGTGGTGAATACCCTGTATAAGCTTCGCTACGGGGTAGATTTGACAATGAAATATCACAATAACAAGGGGCAAATTGCGGGCGTGTTTGACAGCGTCATGTTTGATCGTGATGATTTGCTCTCCAAGGCAGATCTTCAAACGATGCGCCGCAAAATGAACATTCCAGAGACCATTGCCGCCCCCGACTGGGAAGTTAGACGACAGCTGGATGGCATTGTACCGGCCGCTCGAGTGAGTAAAATCCTTCTGGGAAATGTCCTGGCGGCGGTGGGCGCTGGTTATCTGGCACATCTGGGGGGCACACTCTTTCAATCTCCCAGAACTTTTTTGCAAGACACGTTAGAATCCGCGAAAATGCCCGCATCATGGCCTGAAAAACTACGCAATGTTGGGGTTATCTTGAAGCGCTACTGGCAGCCCCCGGTTGGTGCACTCAAAGCCCCAAGGTGGCCGGCTAATGTGGCACTTGTGACGGTTATGGCCTCACTGCTCTATACGCTGTTTGCTATGGAAAATGCCCATATTGGCAAGCATTATGAACCTGCTGGAGGCGCCCGTTAATGCAGACGCATTTGGCCACCTCCGTGCCGATTTATCAACAGCTTTGGCAAGGGCCGAAACCCTATATTCAAAGCGCCCAAACCATCGTTGATGCGGCAAAGGGCACCCCCATGCACGATCCACAAATGGCGCAACTGAGTGACACCCTAAAGCGCGCCAGCAGCTTAATGATTGCGGGGCTGATTTCAGGCAATGCGCTGGGCAGGCCGTTTGCGATGCGCGAGCTGATTGGTTTTGCCAGCTGGTATGCGGCCATGGCCAGCACCCCGAAACTTCGAGATATTTTTACAAACATTCGAGCCGCTGTGCCGATGGGGCTCAACTATCACACCATGGAAAAAGACCAAAAACGCGTCTTTGAAGAGTCTGACCACATCCCGCATCATCTGTTGCCCGAGGCTCTCAAGCGCCGCATTTCAGCGCGCCTTGGTGACAGCCCTGATAATGTTGAAGACACCATGCAAAAAATTGCCACCCAGGCCGAGACCGCCTGGCTGCTGGCTGCAGGCCCAATGACCCCAGTGCTGGCCAGTGCCATGGCACACGTGACACAAAATCCTATTGAACGGGCTCTTCATGGCCTTCATAAGGGATTAGTACCTTCTGCTGCAAAAAAATTCGCGCTCGTTTTTGGAAACGGCAAGGATGGCGCTAAAACCGATCTGACGCACTGGTGGGAGGATTTATCCAAAACCCTCACCCGTGGCCTGAATCTTGCGGATGCCACCCTGCAGAAAAAAATGCAGCAAGACCCCCAGTTTGCGCTTGAGCATTTAAGTCAACATCTCCATCAGCTGGAAAAGGATCAACTTCTGCGCCTTCGTCAAGCGCTCGGCAGTAACCCTCAAGAAGGGTTGCGCGGTCGGTTGAATCAATTAGCCGCCTTACAGAAGGAGCTTACTAAGACGGTTAAACGTGGTCTTGTCGCCTCTGGTGACTCGACTCAGCCTGCCACCACCACGAGAATGCTTCAGCAGGCAGAGTTTGCTGTCTCCGGAGCGATGAATTCCTTAAGGCGCTATAGCCTCCTGATTGACGACATGTTGCACTCGGGCTCCAAATTTTCTGCGGCGCGCATTCAAGCCCGTCTCGAACAGTCATCGCTGGCCGAGTTCCAAAAACTGGTTAAATCGGGGGCGGCAAAAGCGGCCATGGAAACCCTGGGCAACTGCCCAGACGCGTATGCGACGCTTCTTAAAGCGGTTGAAAATCGGAATTTTCAGGAGGCTTTTACCCGCTTTGGGGTTTTACCTGCAAAGCAGCTTACGCAACTGAGCGAAGCTGCGCTTCGAACCAAACTTTGGCGAACTCGATACCTTGGGCTATTAGGCGGTGGGGTTACAGCCTTATGGGCGTTATTTTCTGCCCTGGCGCTTACAAAATCTGCAGCACCGGTGACCCCTAATTTGTCTCCAATGACCCCTCATGATGTTCGCAACCTTACGCGGGATCCCAAACTTAAAAACGCCATGGAATTTGCAAGAGTTAACGGAGCTCTGGATATGGGCATTCTCAGTCAGATGCCTGCCGCGGTTGCCATGCAGACGCTTTATGCCACACCGCTTGTCGCCAACAATGCCCGCTTTGGCGCTGCCGTGACGGCTCAGCCTGTGAGGTTCTCGCCAGCAACATCGCTTGCAACAATGCCAAGCACGATACCTGGCGCAACACCTGTTACAGCAACGCCGTCTATGGTGCAAGCGGTTTCTGCCTTGGCCACCCCTGCCTTAATGCCGTCCAATATGGCTGCATCTCCTCTGGTCGCATCAAGAGCGAACCCGCTTAAGCAGGCCATGCAGCGAAATCGAGGTGTGATTTACGCCTTGAATATTCGAACTTTTGCCACCCAGGATAAAAACAATGATGGCAAATACATTTGGAGTATGGGCGAGACGGGCACCTTCCTAAGTGCCATCAAACGATTGGATGAACTCAAAACTCTGGGTGTCAATACCATCCATATGCTTCCTATTGTGGATGCTGGCGATATGTTCAAATTTGGCAATGCAGGCAGCGTCTATGCCATTGAGAACATGCATCGATTGAATCCACAGCTGGCGCCTCCTGGGGTTGATGCCATGGCGGCGGCAAAGCTATTTATCAATGAGTGTCACAAACGCGGTATCGCTGTTATGGCTGATATTCCGAGTTGTGCCGCGTTGGATTTAGCCATTGCCAAGCCCGAATTAATGCTGCTGGACAAAAAAGGGCATTTTAAAATTCCAACCACGTGGCAAGACATTATGATGATAAAGCCAGATAGCCCGGATGTGCGTCGGTATTTTGACGGCTTTCTGGATTTAATGGTCAATCAGCTTGGTGTTGACGGATTTCGCGCAGATGTTGCAAGAGCCCGAACGGATGGCTTCTGGCAGCAAGCCATTCAACGATATCCTGATAAAGCCTGGCTGGCTGAAACCTACACCGAAGAAACATCGGCCATTGCAAACCTGCCAGCCGATCGACCGCAAGAGTTACTGAAATCGGGCTTTGATAGTGAGTACGGGCAATTCCATATTTTTCATAACCTGCCTTCCGCCGATAGCTACATGCACTACCTGATTGATGCTTATGAAAAAGAGCTAAAGCCTGCGGGTGCTGGAAAATCTTTCATTACATCGTTCTACACCCACGATGATCACAGTTCATTGAATGTGGGCGGCCCAACCCTGATGATGCTGCAAGCCGGCTTGATGGCCACGCAACCCTGGAGCAATGTCTACATGGTGGATGGCTGGCAGTCTGGCGATCCAAACGATTTGGATATTTTTAATTTCAGTCGCCAGCCCGGTGGTCATCATCCTGAAATTGCTCATTTTATGCGCCATATGCTCACCCTCCGAGCCCAACACGTTCAGCCCTCAGCCACGGTGCAGCCCTCTAGCGGTGTTGCTCTCCCAAATGTTGCCTCTTCACAAGCGAATCGCCCTGAAATTGGGGATCTTTTGACACAAGGGTGGTTTATCCCGTTAAAAGTCAATCGTCCTGCTGGTGAGGATGGCTTAAATCAGGTAATTGCCTTTGCTCGCCATCTAAACGGCCGTACGGTGGTTATCCTGGCCAATAAGGATCTCAACGCTCGTCATGAGGCATCAATTCAGCTGCCGGGGCTGACAAGTGGCTCTGCCATGGTGCGTTTAAGCCCTGTTTATGGTCAACCCAGCACGATATCTGCGCAGGATAATGCCGTTTCCGTGAGCCTTGGGCCGGGCACTTTTCATCTGTTTGAAGTCAATACACCAAATCTATTGCAATCTGGACTAAAAGCCTATCCGGGGACGGTGAACCTTGCCGCATAAGCATTAGTTTGCTGCACTTTGAAGAGATTCGCGAGATTTTACAGCCGTTGGCGAGGCAGGCAAGGGCGCGGATAATGGCACCGGCGCCGCAGACGGCACTGTCGGCGTGTCTGTTTCTGTGTTGTATGCAGAGGGCTCTGCAGCGTTTTCAAGCCTAGTCTCAGGCGCTGAGTTATCCATCGGAGGCTGCTCTGAGGAGGGCACCGTTGCCTCTTCCACCGCTTCTGAATGCTCTTCTGCTGTTGTGGGCGTCTCTTGAGTTGTGGCGTCTAAGGGGTCGGCTTGCGTTAAATCAAATGACTCCACGTCACGTTTGGCTAAATAACTGCTCATAAAACGGGCAAAAATCCGAGCGGGGACCCCACCGCCAGAAGTGCCTTTGGGCATCGGTGTATTGTCATCATTGCCCATCCAGACGCCTGCCACAACCGAGGGTGTATACCCCACAAACCAGGCATCGCGATGATCATCACTGGTGCCGGTTTTGCCTGCCACCGGGCGATTGATTTGTGCCGCTTTGCCTGTGCCATGGGTTATCACTTCAACGAGCATTTGGGTCATGGTTTGGGCTGTTTTGCTAGATAAGACCCCGTCTTGTCTGGGTTGTGCCTCGTAAAGGCTTTGACCCTGGGCATCGGTAATGCCAGAGATGGCAAACGTGTGGGCGTGTATCCCCTGATTGGCCAGCGTTGCCACCGCACTGGTCATTTCCAGTAAAGTGACATCCACACCACCCAGGGTTAAGGCTAAATTTCGCGGCAAACTGGACTCGACACCCATGCGATTGGCTAAGCTTGCAACCTTATCTGGTCCCAGCTGTTGAATCAGTTTGACAGCAACAATGTTATTGGATTGGGCTAACGCGGTCACTAGGCTCATTTGGCCGTGGTGTTGACCATCATAGTTTTTGGGTCGCCAGTTATCAAATGTGAGCGGCTCATCCACAAACAACGTGCCCGGGGCAATTCCAGAGTCGATGGCAGCGGTGTAGGTAAACACTTTAAACAAGGAACCCGGCGGACGCTTGGCCAAGGTCACCCGATCAAACTGGCTATTTTCAAACCCCAAGCCGCCAACATAAGCCAACACGGCGCCGGTTTTTGGATCAAGGACGACCATGGCACCCTGCTTGTTATTGCCAGTGCGACCCACCGCCGCAGAGCCATTAACCAATGCCGCTTCTGCCAAGCGCTGCGCACGTAAATCAAGCGTGGTATGAACCTGTAATCCTTGGGACCAGAATTCCCCTTCTGTCATTGCAAATTTCTGTTGTACCCACTTCAAGACATACTGATTAAAATAAGGGGCAAGATTTCCGGCGGCTGCCAATGCCGATTGCGCCCTTAAGTTAAGCCGCTGTTGCTGATACCATTGGGCTTGCTCGGGCTTCAGGTAGCCCGCCTCGACCATATTGTGAATAACCTCATTGCGCCGTGATTTGGCCAGCTCTGGATTGATAATGGGGTCATAATTAGATGGCGCTTGTGGTAGCCCCGCCAACAGTGCCGATTCTGACTGCGTCAACTGGCTGGGCGCCTTGCTGAAATACAGCATACTGGCCGCATAAATGCCGTAAGCGCCGTGGCCAAAATACACACTGTTAATATAGCGCTCGAGTATTTGCTCTTTACTCAGCTTGTCTTCGACGCGCCAAGCCAGAATCATTTCCTTGAGTTTTCGGGTTAAGGTGCGCTCGTTAGATAGAAGATACATCCGCACAAGCTGTTGGGTCAGGGTACTGGCACCCTCTTTTAGGTTACCCGATGTCAGGTTCACAAAAATGGCTCGCCCTACACCCAGTGGGTCCACCCCGTGATGCTGATAAAAACGGCGATCTTCAGTAGCAACCAGCGCGTTGATAAACTCGGGAGAGACCTCATTGAGTTTCACAGCCGTATGGCGAAGCTGTCCATTGGCCAGAATCACCGTGCCATCCGATGCCAAGATGCGACTGCTTGAGGTGGGCGGTGCATTCAGTGCACTTTCAGAGACCAGGGCTTCCATTGAAGGCAACGTAAAGGGATCGGCAATGGCGTGTTCAATGCTAGAGCGATTGAACACAAACACGACACCCAAAACGGCCAGGGCGCCCACAAGGAACTTAAAGAACATCGTTATCATGGTGTGCACTAGCATACTCGAAAGGGAAGCCTTCTGCTAAACTTGCTGACCATGATGGCTCTCGATACTACCGATTGCAAGCGGCCAATACCGCCTATAGGCCTTATGGCGGTTCTTAACGTGACTCCAGATTCCTTTTCGGATGGCGGCTTATTGGCTTCTAAAGACGATCTGTTACAGGCGGCGCAAGGCGCTATTTGCGTTGCCAATCAGCATCAATTACCCCTGTTCTGGCTGGATGTGGGCGGAGAATCGAGCCGCCCGGGTGCTGCTTTTGTCTCAGAGTCGCAAGAGCTTGCTCGTATTCTGCCAGCCATTGAGGCTTTAACGGTGGCTTTTCCAGAGACTAATATTAGTATTGATACCCGTCGCGCTGCGGTGGCTCAGGCCGCGCTTAGAGCAGGGGCTTCAATCATCAATGACATCTCTGCCGGCCAGGATGATCCACAGATGTTTGCCCTGGCGGCCAAGTCTGGCGCAACGCTGGTTTTAATGCACTCAACGGTCGTCGCGGATGAGCCTCAAAACCCGTGGCCTATTGTGCTGGGGCATTTAAAGCAACAATTCAGCAAGGCGATGGATGCGGGCGTCTTGGCCAGGCAACTTTGGCTTGATCCAGGGTTTGGATTTGGAAAATCTGTTCAGCAAAACATGAGAATGCTTGCCGATGCCTCGCCGATTATGACATTAGCGCAAGCACTGGGCTGCCAGGGGGTGGTGATGGGAAGCTCACGAAAATCATTTCTCACCCAGCGTCCCTACCAAGAGGCTGCAAATGCATTGCCCCCATCACAACGCGATTATTTGACAGCAGCCAGCCTTGTGCCCCTGATTCAAGCCGCCATCGGCATAAATTGCCCAATGCAGCTCCGTGTGCATCATGTCAGCGCCATGGCCGATGTGCTAAGTTTGCTTAAAGCGTGTGAGGATCTTTTATTTTAGTAACCAAGGCCGTAGACTGTAAACAATTTGATGGCAATTTTATTGGGCTTAGCTTGATTTTAAAACTCTTACTAACATCGTTTGCTTGTTCAAGAAGGGATCCCATGGCCTATTCAGCGCGCTTGAGGTTCTGCCAACTCCGGCTGGTTACCCTGAATTTGGCTCTGTCCATCACGCTGGCTGGTGCCGTGAGTTTTTCTGTGGCTTATGCCGAGCCGCCTGCCCCAGTGAATAATACCTGGGGCGGGCGTAATCTGGCTCAGGAGAATGATGTCGAAGATCGCGATTACACCAATTACATTGAGCTTAGCGAACAAGCCAATCAGTTTATTAGCAATGGTCAGCTCTCACAAGCCATTGACGTCCTTCAACGGGCCATTCCTCTTGCGCCTAAAGTGAGCCTGGCGCCGTTGTACAATAACCTTGCTGCCGTTTATATGCGTCGAGGCAACTATTTTTTATCTTCCGCCAAGCAGCCAGAATTGGCGTTGCTGGATTTTGAAGAGGCCTTCTTCCTGCTTAATACAGCATGGCCAGCGGGTATTACCAGAAGTCCCCTGCACGAGCGCAATCGCGGTATTGCCAAGGAAAATGTCCAGATTGCTTTCAACAATATGGCCATTAAGCCAACCGATCGCAAACGCTTGATTGATCTGGCGCAACAGCAGCGAAGTGCTGCCCACTTGAGACCCGCTTCTGTGACCTTGTCGCAGGTGTTAACGCAATCTTCAACAATGTCACAAGCTGAACGTGCTGACGTGCAGAGTCGCCTGGCCGATATTTACAGCGTGCTCAACCGCCCAGATTTGGCCATTTCTTTCTATCAACAATCGGCAGCCATCCTAAATAACGCCGATAGTTATGCTAAACTGGGGAGCGCGCAATTTAAAGCTGGCCAACCTAACGAAGCGGTTAAATCGCTTGATCGCGCTTTGAGCATGGACTCATCTCACCCGGTGGCGCTTGGATTATTGGAAGAAATTTGGGCAAGTGATATTCGCAACAATCCAGGCAGTATTTTAGGGCGGGCCAATTTGGCTGGCGTTTTGCAAAAACGCAAAGCCTATGATGCCGCCCTTCAGTTGTACACAGAAGCCGAGCGTCTTAGCCGAGAGGGTGCCAGTAAGATTGACGCCAACACCCAAAAATTGATTCGTTTGAATCTGGGAACCCTTTACCAGGAAATGGCGCAGCCACTAAAAGCCCTTGAGGCCTATAACAGCGTCATTTCAGCGGATCCAAGCAATGCGCAGGCTTTATATTATCGCGCTTCGCTTTATAAAGAGTCTGCGTTGCAAGATCCAAAACGCCTCAATGATGCTGTTATGGCCTATAATCAGGTGCTCTCCAAAACCACCGATGTTGCTTTGGCTCAAAGTGCCCACGACGCTTTACTGGCTCTTTTTGCCTCCGGGCTTAATCATCCCAATCCAGCGGTGGTGCCACTGACCCAAAAACTCCTCGATGACTACGTCAAGCGCTATGCCCTTCAAGTTGATGTTCAACTTCACGTGGCAGAAATGCTCCATAAAATTGCGGCCAATAACCCTTCCAAGCTGGATGCTGCCTTGAGTGGCTATGAGCGCGCCCTGTTGGTGCTACCAGGAGGAAATAATCCTGTTACCCCCGACAGTGCCAAAAAACGTGCCGCCATATTGGCCAACCAAGCTGTTATTTATCAAGCCAAAGGCGATGCGGCCAAATCACGATCTTTGCTGAATGAGGCACGAAAACTGGATGCCCAAAATTCGGTTATTCAAGACTTACTGGCGCGTGCCACCCAGGGGGAGGTGGATGCGCTGATCCGTCAGGGGGTAAAAGCACAACAGTCCAATGATACCAACGCGGCGATTACAGCCTATGACAATGCGTTGGCGATTAACACCAATCTGCCGGAGGTTAAACGAAGCTTGGCGGGGCTGTTACAGCAGCGCAATGGCAATAACGACGCGGCTCGAGCCGCCTCGCTCTATGAGGTGTTGATAAAATCGGCCCCTGACGATAGTTCGTTAACGTATGCACTCGGCACGGCCTACCAGCAAGCCGGAGACCTGGCAAAGGCCAGGCTGGCTTATCAGCAGGCAAGTCAACTCCCAGAGGCGCAGCAAGCGCTTTTGGCGCTTGATGACACGCAGGCACAAAAAGCCATCGATCAAGCCTTGAGCGCTTACCAAAATAAACAGTTCTGGCAGGCACAACAACAAATTAATGTGGCGATTGCCGCCAACTCGAAAAATGCCGTGGCTTATTACACCCGTGGCTTAATTTTAGAAGCCCTCAAGAAGCCTCAGCTGGCCATTGCAGACTATCAAAAAGCAACCACACTTGACCCCAATTATGCGGATGCTTTTTATGCCCTTGGGGTTGTACTTGATGCCAAAGCGGACAAAACGTCGGCGCGTTCAGCCTTTGAACGTTACCTTGAGTTGCAAACCGCTGACACTGAACTCACCCGCTATGTTCGAAATCGTTTGAGTGCACTGTAACGTAGACCGGCTTGCGGCTTCATGATGCTTTTAAAAACGCAGCCAAAAATAGGCACATTTTTTGCATCCGATGCTGTTTTGAGGCTATGTTGAGTCGGTTTTTTTATTCTGGTTTCACGATAGAAATAACGGGTGGGCCAGATAAATAGCGTTTTGCAACGCTTAGAACATCTGCTCGGGTTACTGCAAGAATTTCAGTTCTAAAGCGCTCATCAAACTCGGCTTCAAGGCCCAGGGTCTCAAACAGTGCCAGATAATTGGCTTGGGCGGCTGGGGTTTCATGCGCCACGGCAAACGCACCCACCAGTTTTGATTTGGCATCATCGAGATCCGCATCTGTAAAACTGCCAGAAATGAGCCGCTGGCGTTGGGTTTCTAAACCATCGAGCGCTTTTTGTTCATTCTGAGGGGCTGTTGCCAGGTACATCATAAATGCACTCGGGAGCCGCTTTCCGCCATAACTACTGGCTACCTGATACGCCAAGCTCTGCTGCTCGCGTAAGGTTCGAAACAGAATGCTGCTCATGCCACTTCCCATGAGGCTGTTAATGACCTTGAGGGTCAGGTAATCTTTTCTCTGAGCAACCGACGGCCCTAACCATGCCAGCCCCATCCAGGTTGCTGCAAGCTTTGAGCGGGTATGGATGAGCGGGGCTACAGGGCGATTTTGTTTGGTTTGGGCGGAAAAAGACGTTGCTTTTGGCAAATTTTTGAACGTATTTGGCTCACGCGTTTGCACGAGTATTCCAGAGAGGGTTTGCTGAATGGTTTCTGGGTCAACATTTCCAACCACGGTGACAATCCAGCGATCGGGTGTGAGCCAGCGATGGTGATAGCGTTGTAAATGACGACGCTTGAGGGATTGAACACCTTGTACCGTTTGAGCGGTCGACACTCCGTAGGGAGATTTACGACCGTAGAGGCGGGTATTTAAGGCGTCAAACATCAAGGAAGAAGGAGCATCCAGGCTGGTAGCGAGCTCCTGAAGCATCAGTGCTTGCTCTTGAGCGAGCTTACTTTGAGTAAAGGCTGGATGTTGCATGACATCTGCCATCGTGTTTAAAAGCAGCGGCCAATCTTCCGTCACGCTAACGCCTTCGGCTTGCATGGCATCTGATCCGGCATTCATTGTCAGAGACATATGACGATCATCGAGTAGAGCGTTCAGTTGTTCAAGCGTGCGCGTGGTAGAGCCTTTGGAGAGCATTTGTGCGGTTAATTTGGCAGTTCCTGGTGTGGTTTCAACACTGCTTCCTCCTGGAATACTGATGTTTATAGCCACGGTGCTTGCCTCTGGCAATGATTTGACAATCAGGGTTGGCCCCTGCGCGAGTTTTGTTTTAAAGAAAGGTACTATCTCTGCTGAAGAAGTCACAACCTTGGATGAAGGCTTTGCCGGTTGCGTGAGTAATTGTTTGAGCGTTTTTTTGATGTGCGCATGATCGAGCGGTGCCTCGGTTGGATTTTCTGGCAGCATCACGAGTAACACGGCAGATTGCATTGGAAATGCAGTTTTGGCCAAAGCATTAAGCTCTTCTTGAGACAGAGCTGCCACACGATCTCGATACTGCGTGTAATCGTCCAGTTTGGCCAGGCTGGCATAATACCCCACGGTGCTGGCCACGTCTTCGGTGGATTGGCTTAGGTAGACAAAATCTCGATCCACGGCAGTTTTAATCCGCTGCAGCTCAGAGGCGCTAATGCCGTCAGATTCCAGATGATGGAGTTCATCAACAATGTCTCGGGCAACATCCAGCACCCGATTTGGCGCCATCTCGGCACTGATCATCATCATGCCGCCATAGCGCTGGGTTAGGTTACCCGCGCTGATGTCGGTGACCCAGCCGTTGTCCTCCCGTAAACGTTTGACAAGTCGTGCGGTTCTACCGCCTGCCAACACCTCGGCTAAAGCGTCATAGCCAATAGAGCGGGGTGTTGCCTGATTAACAGCTCTTTTAGGGTCATTCACAATTCGATCGTTAAGGCTCGGCGACTCAAACGCCAGAATCAGTTTAGCATCTGACAATTGTGGATGCGTTAGAACTTCAACAACAGGTTGTTTGGGATATTGGGGCGTGGCAATGGGCTTTGGATGACAGTCAGCGTGGTCTGCTTTGGGAAAGGTGAATGCTTCTTGAACCATGGTCAGCGCCTGCTCGGCCGTAATACCGCCAGCCACAACCGTGGTTAAATGACTGGGTTGGTACCAACAACGATAATAAGCTCGAATATCATCAAGAGGCATGCTGGCAATCAGGGCTTTGGGGCCTAAGGTATCCAGCGCGTAGGGATGGTTGGCCCCATATAAATGCCGGGTGAGGGCTTGAAATAAATCATGATTGGGATTATCCGTGGCACGATGAATTTCCTCTTGCACGACAGGGCGTTCACGATCCACGTCGTCTTTTCGAAGCGCGGCATTTAGGAGCATGTCGCCATGCAGGCGCAGGGCTTCCTCAAAATATGGCACCGGCGTGGTCAAATGATAGTGCGTGTAGTCGTCGCTTGTGGCTGCGTTGAAGTTGGCGCCTCGCCGCTCGAGCAATCTGTCCAAATCACCAGGTTTTAGGGTGGCCGTCCCCTTAAACAGCAGATGCTCCAGAAAGTGACTGACGCCGTTGTTGCCAGCAGGTTGAGCCGAGGGTGTCGAAGATAAGGTCTCATTGACCGAGCCTGTGTCTACCCAGGTGTCAATGGTTACAACCGATGAATTGGGGTTGCTTACCGAAATGACACGATGGCCATTGGGCAGGGTGGTAAGAACCGGTTCGGGCATGCTTGCATGAGCCGTTGGAATAAAAAATAAGCCCATCGACAAAGCATATGTCAGAGCCAGTATTGGCTTAATCAATCTGGAGCAATACATAATCGGCAAGTACTCTAGCGAACAGGTGCCAAGGGGACAGGCGGCGGCGGTAATGTCGCAGCTGGAGGTAGAGAGGTCTGTTGAGGGGTTGAGGAAGGCGCTTGGGGATTTCGAGGCTCTTGATTGCTGTCCATAGCGTTTTGGGTGGCGGAATCGGATGGGGAGGCTTCGGTTGCAGCTGGTGGCTTGGAGGGGGCATTAGCAGCATCTAATTTTTTCTTTTTCGGGTATTTTCCGCGCAATTCAACCAGATCAAAGCCGCGTGCGGGCAACGGGTGCGCCTCGTAGTAGGCTTTGGTGTAATCGTGAAAAACTTGGGCGGCATTAAAGCTAAATACGCCTCGAAGCGGTTGATTACGCTCATTGCCCATCCACACCACGGTGCTGATGTCTGGTGTAAAGCCAGCAAACCAGATATCGACCACGCGATCCGAGGTGCCAGTTTTACCCGCAACCACCCGGCCTTCAACTCGAGCCGATTTTCCGCTGCCGGTTTCAACCACATCAATCAACATGCTGACCAGTTGGCTCACATTGTAGGCATCAAAAACGCGCTCAGGCTGTGGGCGCTCCAGAGCAACGTCATGACCACGGGTATCTTCTACCCGCTGAATGGCCGTGGGCAATATCCTCTCACCCATGCGGGCAAAAGTATTATAAACCGTCAGCATTTCCATGGGAGACACCCCGGAAGATCCGAGCAGACTGGAAAAATTTGGGATAATTGTAGAGCTCACTCCTGCCGCCTGCGCGGTTTTAATGACTTCATCAATGCCGACTTTCATCCCGATTTGCACAGTGGGGGTATTTCGGCTTAAGGCAAGCGCGCGTCGAATCGTCATGCTGCCCATGTAGCGACCATCCCAGTTTTTGGGAACCCACGTGCTGTAGCCCGTATTAAAATACACGGGGCGATCCACTATCATGCTCTCCGGCGTGATTAAGCCCAACCGCAACGCGGTAAGATAAACTACGGGCTTGAACGTAGAGCCTGCAGCACGGCTGGCTTGAACCGCCGAATTAAACTGGCTTTTTGTAAAGTCAAGCCCTCCTACCAGAGCCAGAATTTCGCCGGTTTCAACATCCATTGAAACCAGGGCCGCCTGGTTAATCAGAGAACTCTTGGGGAGCTTGCCGACCCCATTTTCCATGGCTTTTTCGGCCGCATCCTGTGCTTGGGCATCCATGGTGCTGTAAACGCGTAATCCCCCCCGGCGAACCACGTCGCTGCCGTATATTTTTATTAATTCCTGAATGACGTGCGCCACAAAATAAGGATGCCTCGACGCTTTGGGGGCTTGATCATTAAAGACTAACTGGGTGTTAATGGCTGCTTTTTGCTGTTCTGGCGTGATGTAGCCAAATTTAACCATGGCTTCAAGGACTTCAAGCTGGCGTTTGCGAGCTGCCTGGGGGTAATGAAACGGAGAAAGCCCCTCAGGCGCCTTGAGCAAGCCAGCTAACTGAGCAGACTCTGCAATGGTGAGCTCACTGGCAGACTTCTTAAAATAACGGCGAGCCGCTTTTTCAATGCCATAGGCCTGATTACCCCAATACACTTGGTTGAGGTACATCTCCAGTATACGGTTTTTGTCATAGTACTGCTCAACCCGCAACGCCAGTAACGCTTCGGCCAGTTTTCTGCCAATAGAGCGCTCTGGACTTAAAAAGAGGTTTTTGACAAGTTGTTGCGTCAGCGTACTGCCACCCTGCATGTCGCCACCTTTAAGATTTTGAACGATGGCACGGGCGGTTCCTCGGATATCAATACCGTTATGCGTGTAAAAGCGATTATCTTCAATGGCCATTACCGCGCGACAAATGTTGGGTGAAATATCTTTTAACGGCACCACAACCCGATCTTCATCCCCATGAATGTTGGCAATAAGCTCCCCATCGCGGTCAAAAATGCGGGTACTTTGACTTGGCTGCCATTGCATGAGCAGTCGGACATCGGGCAGGGCACTGGCACCCTTGGCCAGAATAAAGCCAAGATTCACCGAGACCAGAAACATCAAGAGAATGGTGACCAATAAAAGCACCAATCCCGCCAAAATCCCCAGACGGCTGCCAATAGTTTGAGAACGCAGTGGGATGTCCACGGGCAATTCAGGGTGAGACGCTTGAGGGGATGTCATAAGGGATAAGACACCAGGGCGGTATCATTTTTACGAGATTAACAAGTCTTTCAGAAGGCTTTCAACCTTGATTTGACTGAGATTTTACTGACTTCTCTCACTTCACAAAACAAAATCAGAGAGAAAAGTGATACGGTGTCTATTGTAGCTGAATGCATCCAAAAATCATCGGTTTTATGTGATGATTCGCGTAGGTCATTTATCTTGATGTCTTTTGGTAATCGCTTTAATTGTTGGCATGGTTTTTGGTGTCTCGATGACGTCTGATGCATCCTCGTCTGTTGTTTCCATTTTATCTGCGGATGCCTCGGCATTTACACTTCGTGTCCCCGCCTATCCCAGCTATTCTGATGGTTCTGGATTGGTGCGCGCCAGCACGGTTCTGAAGCTTATAGATATTGCAGGCGCCATTACAACCAAGCGCCACGTGGGACCCGATTTAACCGTGGTGACGGCGATGCTCGATCGAACCAATTTTATTAATCCGGTTAAACCCTGGGATGTTATTACCGTTGATAGTCGCTTAACCCGAGTTTGGCAAACCTCCATGGAATGTCAGGTGACGGTGCACTCATGGAATTTTCAGACCGATGAAACCCTGCCCGTGGCAACCAGTTATTTGGTTTATGTGGGTGTGGGGTTGCGGGGTCAAAAATTGGAGAAACATGCCATAGCGGGCTTACGCTGTGAGACGGATGACGAAAAAGCGCTTGCCGCATCAGCCGATGCCCGAAAAGAGATGCGTTTGTTGGAAGCAAAACAGACACAGCTGATTGCCGTCAATGAGCCCGATACCCCTCAAGCCATGGCCTTGATTCAAATGGTTGAGCAGCAAATGACCCCAAATGACGCCAACGCCAATGGCAACGTTTTTGGGGGCGTTATTCTGGCGATTATTCATGATGCAGGGCGTAAGGCGGCCGAACTTCATGCGCTGTCAGGCCCTGTGGCCTGTGCCCGACAGGATCGTATGAGCTTTTTAGCGCCGGTCTACATCGGAGAAACCGTTCGGGCACAGTCGATTATTACGCAGAGTTTTACGACCTCCATGGAAATTCAGGTCGATGTGCATGCCTTAAATCCCCTGACCGGTCAAACACGTTTGGTGGCCAGTAGTTTTTTAATTTATGTGCGGCTAGGCTTTAATAACCGTCCAACGTCAGTGCCACCGTGGACGCCGACAACTCCCATTCAACAACAGCGGGCAGAGACGGCTATTTTGCGACGTCAACTCAGAATGCGTGAAAATGAAATGATGCTCACCCATTAATGTCATCAAATGATAGTGGCTTAGAGATAGCGAGTGTCATAAACAAGCGCCTCCAGATCACAATCTGAAGACGCTTGAAAACTCATAGGTGGATGGGGTATATGAGGTTACATTAATCCATCACAAAAGGTAGAATGCCAGCCGCACGGGCACGTTTAATGGCATTTTTTAGACGATTTTGATAGTAGGCGCTGATGCCCGTGACGCGGCGGGGCAAAATTTTACCGTGATCACTTAAAAAGCGCTTTAAGAAGGCGGCATCTTTAAAATCAATGTGAGAAATGCCATTGGACATGAAATAACAACGTTTTTTGGGACGTGGGTCAGCCATGGGGGTACAAAATCCTATTGGGTCACTAAAATCGATATAAAAAAATCTGCAAACGGAAAGCAAATTTGATGAAATTTTAAAGAATCACCATCAAACCCTATTTATACGCCAGAGGGTATGGGTTTTGCAATGCTAAAGGCATGCGTGTTAAGCCCGCACAGAAGGAACAGCTTGCGTTTGGTACCAGTCAACAAAGCGCTGGATCCCTTTTTCAATAGGCGTTTCTGGATGGTAGCCAAGCAATGTGTTTGCCTTGCCAATATTGGCAAACGTCAGGCTGACATCGCCGGGGTGGGCAGGATGAAACTCAATTGTTGCCTTTTTGCCCAACGCCGATTCAATCAGGGCTATCAAGTGGCTGACTGAAATGGTTGCAGACTCGCCCAGATTGAAAATTTCCATCGGTGAGGCGCCTGTAAACTGATCAAACGTCAAGGCGGCCAAAATTCCCTGAAGAATATCATCAATATAGGTAAAATCGCGACGAGCAGAACCATCTCCAAAAACAGGGATGCTTTGACCGCGATCAATCAGGCGGGTAAACTTGTGAATCGCCAAATCGGGTCGTTGCCGAGGCCCATAAACGGTAAAAAACCGCAACGCGACAACCTGAATATTATGCAAATGCGCATAGGTATGAAGCAGTTGTTCGGCTGCAATTTTGCTTGCGGCATAAGGTGAAATGGGCTTTGAGATGTCATCGGTTTCTTGAAAGCCTGTAAATGAAGGATTGGCCGTGTTTTGTCCCCGCTCACCATAGACTGAGCTTGAGGAGGCAAACACAAAACGATCAATGCCGTAGGCCTTTGCCAGTTCGGCCAAGGTTAGGGTTGCATTGACATTGGTTTCAAAGTAAAGCTGAGGGTCTTTTAGCGAGGGGCGAACACCCGCGCGAGCGGCCAGGTGAATAATGCCCCCTTGTTTACGTTCACAAGCTGCCGATAAGTCAGCTCCAATGTCTTGAAACACACATGCCATGGCATGCTTATTGCGAATATCACCCCGATAGAGGCTAAAGTGTTCATAGCGCGCCAGCTGTGCCACGGCAGCCTCTTTAAGGGTTGGATCGTAGTAGTCGTTAAAGTCATCAATAACCCAGACGCGCGCCCCTGCCTTGAGGAGTTGTTCTGCAACATGTGCGCCAATAAAGCCGGCACCGCCGGTAATAAGGTAAGCTGCGCGTGTGCGCTCAGATGCATGAGAAACCATTTGACATTAGAGGGTACACCCTGTAACCCTCAAAATCAATGGCATCTGATGTGTTTTGGTTGAAGCTTGGTTGATTAAAACGGCTCCATGCCTGAAAGGGGCATACGTTTGGCTTTGGTTGACAGCCCCTGTTTTACAGCTTGCTGATTTTGACTCAATGGCCTCTGTGAAGCTTTGATGGCGAGGGGAGCCTGCTCAGAAACCTGAGGCTTTGCCTGCTGCAAGGCGTGATTTGTGGCTGCATTCAAAGAGGCATTCACAGGATGGTGGGTTACCTGTATTGGGGCGAGCGCCAAACGCTGATGATAGGCTTTGTCGACCTCTTTTTCAAACAACAAAACGTTTTGCGAGTCCTGAAAAATGGACGGGGTTGCTACCACATCATGCCGTGCTGTGATAGTCACGGTGGTTTCATCTGACCAAATGCGGTTTGATTCGCCATAGTGCCCCATTGTATTTTTTGAAAGCGATTGCGGCCAGTGACTGCAGTCATAAACATCAGTTCGAATCCAAAGTGGGTACTGCACTTCGGTTGGAATATCGTCGGTGAGAAAATGACGAATTTTATCGCCCAGTCGATGCGATTCGGCGGGTGTGTTGAGGCTTACTTGCGCCTCTACAATAATAAGACGGTCAATGGGTTGATTGCTAATGTAAGACCAGCTGGCAAGGAGGGCAGACACGCTTGCAGGATCTGGGGAGCCGGTTTTGAGATACTCTTTCAAAAAAAGATTGTAGCGCGCTTGTTGATCGGCCAGCTCAACCTCTTGCAGTACTTGCATCGGGTTTATAATCATTGCCGTGGGGATGTTTTGTTTGATTTGCCTAGCCAGCGTTTGTCCAGCCAGAAGGCTGATGTTGCTAAAAGCTCGATCATTTTGGTGGCGGTTGATGCCTATGACAACCACACCGCGCACGGGCTCTGCGGCCAAGGTCATATTTTGATCTGCCGGTGATGAGAAATATTGTAGGCTTTTTCTTAAATACGTTGGTGTGCTGCGAATGACATTGCCAGTTGTTTTTGCAGCACGCTGAAGGCCGTGGTTCGTTGCGGTTTTAACTTGTGATTTTTCATTGAATGGGGCGGTTTGTTCAGAACGCTCAGTGTCTATTAGAGTGCTTAGTGCGGGCAACGCTTCCGTAGAGGTCGGGTTGGGTTCTGCAAGTCCTGGTGAGCTTAGCCCAAAAATGAGTGCCCAAAATATACCCAGCCATTTTATAAAACTCAGCTTGATGAGGCTGTTTCGACACTTTTGGTAACATTTCTTTCGGTAAAATTCTTGAGTGTGACGACACATTTTTCTTATCCCCTGATTGCATCCTCATCATAGACATGGGTGGCGCCTCTGACCTCCTCTGCTTAATGCAGATTTTTTTGAAATCTGAAAATATTCTTGAAGAACATAGATAAAAAAAAGTCCTACCAGTGGTAGGACCCTTGTAGCCAAGCAAACCGCCTTTGTCTCTCTCTTCCCTGTTTAAGACTAAAAAATTCTGTGAACCTATAAAAACTATGGGTGTTTTTATGCCCGAGTGCTTGTAATGAGGATTTATCAAGGCTTTAGCCTTGCTCGCATGTGATGCAGCTTGAAGAAGATTCAAGTTTCACGCGGCTCTCTGATGCTCTTGTTTCTATTTTTAGTTAACGGCAGACGCTTGTTTGAAGGCTCACTGAAACGTTTTTATTGTCGCTGTATTTCAGCAGCCCTACTTTGCGCTGTTGGGTAAAGGTGATGTCTCTGTTTAAGTTCTCTGTCTCTCTGCTCTCGCTCTTTTTCTCTATGTTTTAATAAACAACTTATCTGGTTTAAAATTGCTAGGCTCACGCATGTTTTAAGGGTTTCTTTAGATTTTAATGACGGAAGCCCTAAGGCCTGGCTGCTTGATTCCTGCCAAAGCTGTTGCTACCTTGGTGTTGCTATTTTTCATTATCAATTCTGGCAGAGATACGCTTGTTTTATGGCTGGACATTCCAAATGGGCGCAAATTAAGCGCCAAAAAGCCGTTAAAGATGTCAAAAAAGGCCAAACCTTTGCTCGTTATGCCCGTGAAATTATGGTGGCCACAAAAATGGGTGGCCCTGACCCTGATGGTAATTTTCGCCTGCGCACCGCTATCGATCATGCCAAGGCCGCCGGCTTGCCCAACGACAACATCAAACGCGCCATCGAAAAAGGCCAAGGAATTGGTGGCACAGATAATCTGGCCTCACTTCGATACGAAGGTTATGGCGCAGGCGGTGTGGCCATTATGGTGGAAGCGCTCAGCGAAAATCGCAATCGCACAGCGGGCGATATTCGCAGTTATTTCAACAAGTATGACGGCAATTTGGGTGCTGAAGGCTGTGTGGCCTGGATGTTTGATGAAATTGGTCTAATTCGTATCCCGGCCAATGGGCTTGAGGAGGCAACCTTGCTGGATCTTGTTCTGGAAGTGGGCGCAGAAGACATCCACAATGTGGCCGATGAAGCCGTGTTTGAAATCGTGACACCGCCTGAAGCGCTGAATCGTGTTTGCCAAGCCCTCACCCTGAAACAACCCAGTGTGATCATTCAATCGGCGGAAATCACCCGAAAGCCTAAAAACATCAACGAAGTGACCGAGTTAGACACCGCCAAAAAACTGCTCAAACTGTTGAACACTCTTGAAAGCCACGACGACGTGCAGGCCGTCCACGCCAATGTGACGATGGATGATGAGCTGGTAGTACAAGCGCTTTTTGTCGCCGGGCACTAATGGCTGGCTGTTTTCGACATTTGTTTTGATGCTGATTTTTTGTGGCTCACGTTATTGTTGTCTCTTACGTTACACTATCCTCTATGATGTCCCAGATGTCCAAACCAGATTGCCTCTTTTGTCGCATTGTTACCGGTGAAATCCCTGCCCAAATTGTCTTTGAAACCGACCATATTCTTGCATTCAATGATATTGAGCCCAAGGCGCCCACCCATGTGTTGTTTATCCCGAAAACACATGTTGAAAGCCTCTCAGATGTTCAAGATCCTAATTTATACAGCACGTTATTCTCGGCCGTCGCCGCCTATGCACATCAGCATAAGCTTCAGGACTATCGCGTTGTTAGCAATAATGGTGCCGGTGCCGGTCAAAGTGTCTTTCACTGGCACGTTCATCTTTTGGCAGGCCGAACGCTGAGCTGGCCGCCAGGCTAAAGGAATTTTGCCTTATGCGCATGCATGCGGATGTTTTCAAGACCCTTTCGCCAGAGCTACAGGCTTGTCTGAGTGCTGGTGGCCTGCGCCATGTGGCCATCATCATGGATGGGAATCGACGTTGGGCCAAAGCACGACATTTGCCCACCCTGGCGGGACATCAGGCGGGGGTGAAAGCGCTGAAAAATCTGGTGCGCTTTGCCAGTGATATGGGTCTTTCGGCTCTGACCGTGTATGCCTTCTCTACCGAGAACTGGCGCCGCAGTGCCGAAGAAGTTGGCGCTCTGATGAGTCTGTTTGTTCAGGCTCTTTTGGCCGAACTGTCTGAACTTGATGCCCATGGGGTTCGCATCTGCTTTGTGGGCGATTTGGCAGGCTTACCCAAAGATGTTCAGAACACGTTGCGCCATGGCATGGCCAAAACCAAAACCAATACCGGCTTGACGCTACAAGTGGCAACCAACTACGGTGGACGACTAGAATTAACGCAGGCTGCTAAAACCCTGGCCACCCAAGTTCAGTCGGGTGAAATAACTGTAGATGACATCACAGAGGATCGCCTGGCGACTGTTTTGGCCACAGATGCCAGCTTAGCCGACCCAGACGTATTAATTCGAACCGGCGGCGAGCAGCGGTGGAGCAATTTTTTATTGTGGCAGTGTGCGTACGCCGAATTTATGGTCACCGAAACCCTCTGGCCAGACTTTACAAGCGATGCGTTTGTGACGGTTTTATCGCAATTTGCTGGCCGTTGCCGTCGATTTGGTGCCTAAGCCCTTTCAATCTTGCCTTATAGCCTCTTGAGAACGCGAACCGTCTCAATATCGAGGCCATGATCGGTGGGTTGACCTTGTTCATCCGCCTTGACCAGTTGCCCTTTGTTATTTATAACCAGGCGATCACCCGTCATCACATCCTGATAACCCGCACCGACCGGAAAATCTAAGGCACTTAAATCCAGCTTAAAATTTTTGGCTACAGCTTGCGTGGCATAGGGGTGCTTATAAGTGGGTAAATCCCCAATGCGCTCCGTCCAGCCGTTGTCTTCATTTTTGATGGGCTTTGGCTTGCCCGTGTGAATGAGCACAATGGCTTGATCTGTCCCGTTGTCTCGAATAATGGGCATAATGCCAGCATCGTTTAACACGTCGCGTTGCGCCACGCTCAGTGCCGGGTTAATAAGGAGGCCATCATTGAGGACAGGCAAGCTGTGACGCAATTGCATTAGTTTGAGTTGACTCTGGCGCATATGGCGCTGCACGTCGCTAACGGCAGGCTGGGTTACATCAATAGGCTGGCGGTTTTGCACCATAGCATTTTTATCGGTTTCGCCGCCGCCTGGGCCTAATAAATCATTGATGGAAACAGAGGGCAGTCCAGGCAAGGCGACCTGAAGAGCTGTTATACGTTCTAATTTTTGAGGGATTTGGGCGTGATTGAGCGTGGCATCAAATAGTGCCTGTTTAAAAGCCGCTTGATGATTGCCAATGAGGTTGCTATCAAGGGTGTTGAGCCAGCGATCCAAGGTATAATCCAGCGGCCAGTAACCAAAGACCTCACCCTCTTTTTGAGAGAGCGTGACCAGTCGATCGAAGAGTTCAGCCTGAAGGGCGTCTCCCTTAAGCGGGTCAATCTGGTGTGTTTTAGCCCATTTTTGCCAAGCGGAAGGAGCACGGCTGGGTCCTTCGCTAAAAAAGGCCAGCGTGGCGTTATTTAAAATGGCACGCTTGGCTTTTGCCGCACTCGATTCAGTCAGAAAGTCTTTAAAGATCTCTATTAAAGCTGTTTTGGCGCCTTCATCGGCTAGGCCAAGGTCTTTTGGGGTGATTTTCAATGCCATCAGCTCAATCAGTTGCGCTTTGGCCTCTGTTGGGGTTGCCGCCACAAGATTGGCCTTGCTTTTGGACTCCCCGTTGAGGGCTGTCTGGCTCAAAAAAGCCGAGGAGCGAGGTCGTATATTTTTAGTCAGCGTGCCATTTTGATGGTGCTTGAGAAGTGTTTGCTCCAGTTTATAGAGGGCATCGCCCGGATTTTTAACCCCCTGACTGGCCAGCTTTTGTCGCAAGGGCTCAAAGCAGGCTTTGGTTGATAGTTCCATACGACTATCGTGGATGTCGTCAAGAATTCCCCGCCATGGCTCGCGATCTGCAAAAAACAGGAGCGGATTGACTAAAAAGTTATGCGTCGCGGTTGAATAGTCATGGCTTGTAATCATGGTTTGATATTGCTGCTGGACATGAAGCGGGAATTTAGTGCTGCGTTGCCAAATAAACTCCCAAAGGCCGTACTTGTTCTCCCCGGAGTTTGGCTTGGCTGCCTCGCCCTGATAGGGCAGGCGTTGATCATCGCCAAATTCAAACGGTCGAGACGCATAATGGAAACTTTGGTAGGCCGGCCCAAAAACGTGATCCATATCTGGGTTGCTGTCAAATACCGTGTAGAATTGCTGATACGCTTTTTCAGCCAGTGACGGAAATGGGCCGCTCAGTTTGGCGACATCGGTTAATTCGGCCAAAACGGTCATTTTAGGAAACAATTTTTTGGCCGGTGCCAAAAGTTCTTGCCAAAAATCGGTGGCTCTGCTGACGGCTTGATAGAGCGCTTTCTCGCGAGTTTCAAGCGTATCAGCGCCGTAGACGTCATCAAATTCGGTGACATCTTTGGCGGCATCAAGCCGAACGTTTGGCCCTAGCCCATAGTGTTGAATAAAGGCATCGGCGACTCTTAATTTGGCTGGATCGAGCGCTTTAAGAGGCTCGGCAATGAGCGTTTTAAGTGTTTTCTCAGGCAGAGCGTTGAGCCTGCGGGTTAGCTCTGCAGGCAATAGCCTGGCAATAAGTGTCGGATCACTGGTCAGCAACACCTTGGGTAAACTCTGAAAGAGGCGAGTCTCTGCGTCTTGAGGATCGCAGGCGCCTGTTAATAATTGTAGAAACAGAGCGGCTCCCATTTTTGAAGCCAGTTGGCTTTGCACCAAAGGTTCAGAGAGCTTTTCTCTCTCATGAGCTGGCAGGGTGGCCATAGCCTGGCTAAGTTTATGTTTTAACGCGTGCTGAAACCCTTCTTGCTGGCGCCAACTGGCAGGTTGGGAGGCGCGCAAGGCTTTCTGAAAATCGGATAGGCTGGTGGCAGTAAGCCACTCGTTAGGTAGTGGCAAGGCTGATAATGGGGTTTCATCAATCAGGGTTTGAGCAAACGGCACTTCAGGCATTAGGTTGGTGGGAATATTTGTGCCAGAGAGCGCCTTGCTCAGAACCTGAGGGCTTAAGGGTGGTTTGTTCAGGCTAGCAAAGCGTGTTTCTTCAAATTTTTTCAATGTTTCAGGCGTCAGCACTGAGGGCAGAGCCTCTGACAAGGCCCCACGGTGGTGCGTTATAACGCGTCTGACCCAATGCGTGATCGCCCCAGAAAGATAGGCACGCACTTCAGGATTTTCTGGATCGAGCAAGGCGACATCCACATTGCCGTTCCATTTGCCAAAAGCATCATCAAAACTTTGGGCAGACATCTTTTGTGGCGGTCTAGACCCCGTTGACGCAGGCCAGTGCAACATCAGCCGTTTGTAAGCCTCCGAACCAGGCACAAGCTGGGATTGTTTGGCTGTCTCAAGTTTTTGACGAACCAGTTTGGGATCAACCGGAAAGCTATAGGAGTGTGCGCTATCTTCGGGGCCGTGGATGCTGTCATCATTAGGATTAAGCGTGGGGATGATCTGGATAAACGTTTGCTGCAGAGGGTTATAGTGTGCCGTGTCAGGCGCATTGCTGAAGCCAACCTCAAAACGATCAAAATCGATGGCGGTGCGTTGTCCACTGACAGGGTCGCGTTTGGTGGGCAGAATTCCATGCGTAAAACCTTCACTGTGAACGCGCGCCAAGGGGCTTTCAAGGCTTCGCTCTGCCCTGTTATCTATAAACCAGGCGTTAAACGGGCTTCGGGCGCCATGAATCAGGTTTGCTCGATAGTGCCCTCCTTCCATGTTCTGGTTCAGTAGCGCTAAATCCATCGTCAGTGTTTGGTTACGCTTCAAAAGCTCACCCAGAAACTGATCAAAGGCGGCTTCATTCTGGAATGATTTTGGACAGAGCTTATAGGGATTGATTGTCCAATAGCCCCCCTCCGTAAAGGGTTTGAGCATAATGGTCTGAACACTGCCGGCAGGTAGCTGAGTGATCATGTTCTGTAGGCCATTATTGGCCGCTTCGGATTTTTGGTTGAAGTGGGTGGTTCGTCCAACGGCCAAATTGCCAGGGCTGCGGTGGGTTGTTGTTTTCAAGCTGTGTTGAAACACATCCAACATGGTCCCAGAGGCATTCAGCCGACTTAAATCTTTGTCAATCTGGTTAAACGTCTCGTTATTCACTGGCGTCAGTGTCACGGTATCCAGCCGCGGGGTGCCATCCACTAAAAAGCGGTACGCGCTGCCGGCGGGGATAGATTTTGCCAATGTCCAACCTTGTTTGTTGATGTTTTGGGTTAGCTTATAGCGCTCAATGGTTTCACGGTTGGGCTCTTGGACATCAACTTCAACCTGTTTTGCCGAGGCACTCCCAGTATGGTACAGCGCGGCATCTCCAGAGGGCAATGGTCGATAGCCACCAAAAGAAACAGCGTTTAAGCGAGGCACCATTGGTTGCGCAGCTCTCAAAAAATCAGACAAATGCGGTGATCAACACCAGAAAACAGGGCGATGCTTAATCAAAACCGCTCAAGAGTATTTATTGCTATCACCCTCAAAACGTTACGAGCCAATATTGTGATTAACGTTAATAAAATTATTCAACGTCATTTAAACACAGGATCTCACGATGTAGCAGCTAGCGTAAAATTTTTGTTAAAAGATTTAAAAAATTTATAAAACAGCTAATTTGAAGGTCTGTCGAGACGATGATTTCTTGTTTGACAAATCCCTTAAAACACTTGACAAAAGCTTATCAAGAATGGCATCAGGTTGAGCAACACGATAGCAGCGCCGGTATGACGGTTTGTCAGGCCTCGTTGCAACACGATGCGACAAAATTACCTCAACTGTCGATGAAAAAGGAATTCTTGAGTGTTATTCCCAGAGCCCATGTCACCAAGCCTTTAGCGATTGCATCGAGTTTTCATGAAAACCTGAGACGATTTAACCCCGCTTTGTCTTCACAAGAGCCCGTAAAAAAAAATACAGAGCAATACGTCCTCCAAAAAGATCCCCTAACAGACGCCCTCGAAGCTGAACGTGCTATTAACGAGTTGCAACAAGCGTTGGATTCTATCTTTCCAGCCGCTTGCCCTCAAGATCCATGGCTATCTGCTCCCGCTGCCAAGTCGACTCCCTTTTTAAGCATGTCTGGCAAAAAACAGCACGTGGCGCACAGCAATCCTTTAAAAACGACGCAATATCCACAAATATTTGAACCGAATCTCTCCGAGAGGGCTTCTGTCAGATCTCATCATTCTGCCCTGAATAATGCTGAATCTGATAAAATGATGATACCGTTTGAGCAATCATCAGGGTGGACGCAATTTCCTCTAAACAGCGCTGAGGTTTTAAGTTGCCTCGACTCACATCATCCACGAGCACCAGAACAAGAAACCGCTGAGGTTCAAGAGCCTCAAACACGTCGCTCTCGATGTTGCAGATACTTAAGAATGGCGCGTTTGACCAAGTAGCTAGCGTAATTTTTAACCTCAATCTCCATCTTTGGGTGGATGTTACGCCAAGTGGCCTCCTCTACACTCAGGATAAGCACTTGCGTGTGTCCATTGAGAGAAAGAGAGAAAAAAGAAAGACGTAACCCCCTATGGCAGAGGCCGTTGCAGCAAATTCTGGCGGGATTCTTTCAGGTCTCCCCAAGCTGAGCAAGTTGACGTGGCGCGATATGCTCCGTCACAACGATATGCTGCTGGCCTTGGGTGTTGTCCTGGTTGTGGCGATGCTCTTGATTCCGTTGCCACCCTTTGTGCTGGATTTATTGCTCACGGTTAACATTGCGCTGGCGTTGACCATTCTTCTGGTGACGCTGTACACCGACGAGCCACTTCAATACTCTACATTTCCGACGATTTTGCTGGTGACGACCCTGTTTCGGCTTGGGCTAAACGTCAGCTCAACGCGGCTTATCTTGCTGCAGGGCAGTGCGGGAGAAGTGATTCATGCCTTTGGGACGTTTGTGATTGGGGGCAATTACGTCGTCGGCTTGCTGATGTTTGTGATTTTGATTGTCATTAACTTTATTGTTATTACCAACGGTGCAGGCAGGGTGTCGGAAGTGGCTGCCCGCTTCACCCTGGATGCCATGCCCGGCAAACAGCTTAGTATTGATGCAGACTTGAATGCAGGCCTTATCAACGAGCAGGAGGCAAAGAAGCGACGTCTTCAAATTCAGCAGGAAGCCGACTTTCATGGCACCATGGATGGTGCCAGTAAGTTTGTCAAAGGCGATGCCATTGCGGCCATCGTCATTACGATTATTAACATTATTGGTGGCCTGATTGTCGGCGTTGTGCAGTTGGGCATGCCATTGGCTGATGCTGCTAGCACCTACACTATTCTGACCGTGGGTGAAGGGCTTGTAAGCCAGCTTCCTGCTTTAATTATTTCGACAGCTACCGGTATCTTGGTCACTCGGATTTCCACCACCGACAACACGCTTGGAGACGACATTGGCGGGCAGATGTTTGGCAACCCGAAGGTGCTTGGCATGATGGGAGGCTTGCTGATGAGCCTGGCATTGATTCCTGGTTTGCCCATGCTGCCTTTTGTGACCGTGGGTGGGGTTGCTGTTGGTGGCGCCTTCTTGTTAATTCGAGAGAAAAGACGTCTTGAGGCTGAAAAACTGATTCAGGAAAACAAAGAAAAAATCACCAAGCGTAAAAAGCAAACCAATGACAATGTCATGGACTTGCTTAACGTGGATCCTCTTGAAGTTGAAGTGGGCTATAAGCTGGTTACGCTCATTGAGCCTGATTCTGGGGGGGATTTACTGGATCGCATTGCGCAGTTGCGGCGTCAGATTGCAACCGAACTGGGGGTCATTATGCCCTCCATTCGGGTGCGAGATAATCTGCAATTGCCTCCCAACCAGTATCACATCAAGCTGCGGGGTGTCACCATTGCCACAGGCGACATTATTGCCGATATGTGGATGGCCATGAGCACGGATCCAGACGGTGGCGAGCCGATTGAGGGTATTCCTCTCAAGGAGCCGGCGTTTGGGTTGCCCGCCATCTGGATTCGAGAGGATCAACGCGATGATGCCATTGCCGCCGGCTATACCGTTGTGAGCCCCTCCTCGGTGGTGGCCACTCACTTGGCAGAAACCCTAAAAGCCCACGCCTGCGATATTTTAAGCCGTCAGGATGTGCAAGGGCTTTTGGAAAACACCAAAAAACAGGCCGAGTCTCTGGTCAGCGATCTTATTCCGAGCAGCATCAGCATGGCGGAAGTGCATGTGATTTTGCAAAACCTGCTGCGCGAAAAAGTGTCCATTCGAGATTTAATCACCATTCTGGAAACCATTGGCTACCATGTGCGCGTGAGCAAAGAGCCAGATTATTTGACCGAGCAATGCCGGATTGCCTTATCGCGCTCAATTTGTAAACAGCATGTCGCCCCAGACACCGGCGACTTGCCGGCCATTACGCTTGCCCCGGATCTCGAAGAGCAGCTGGCACAAGGGGTTGTCAATGAAAGCGGCGCCGGTAGCACAGGCTCGGCATTGATTGCCGTGAGCCCTCAGCTGACCCAAAAACTACTCAAATCCCTTAATGTAGAAGTAGAAAAGGCACTGTCTGAGTATGGGCTTCAGCCTGTGATTTTGTGCAATGCCAGAATTCGTATGCCGTTAAGGCGCATGATTGAGCGGATGCTGCCGCAAATTGCCGTGCTCAGTTATAACGAGGTGGGTCCCACGACCCGTGTGCAATCGCTGGGGTTGGTGCGCGGGTAAATCACGATTGCTCTGATTATTGAATGAATTGGATGTCATAATTGATTTTTGAAAAAAGTTTTGAGTTTTTGCTTAGCGTTTCTTAGGTGTTTTTTTGGGTCAATTGAGCCCATAAAGCCATTTCTTCCTCGCTCGCATCTCCTAAAAACAGGTTTTCAGGCCTTAGATGGATGCCGTAAGCGTCTTGAACAGCCTGCTGCATGCGCCGCATCAATCGCAACACCTCCACTGAGCTTCCGCCACCGGTATTGATAATAAAATTGGCGTGTTTGGGGCTCACCCGCACTCCACCTTCTTGCCATGATTTTGCACCGAGTTCATCGAGCATTTGACCAGCGGTTTTAGTCGCAAATGCGCCCAAGGCGTCAGCCGACGGTGCCGCGTTTGGTGTTAAGGACGTCGCAAATGTGCCCGAGGCGTCAGCCGACGGTGCCGCGTTTGCTGTTACCGGATTTCTAAAAACACTGCCGCCGTTGGGCTCAGTGGGATGATGTTGTTTTCGAAATTGACGATTTTTGGCCATGAGTGCCTGAATGGCCTGTGGATCTCCTTGCGCTAAGGTTAGTTGTACCGATAACACAACATGATGGCCGGGTTCAATTGTACTGTGGCGGTAGGAAAATGCCAGCTGCGCGGCTGACCATGTCTCAAGTTGGCCTGTCGTTAGGTTATAAAGGGTGACATGGCTTACCAGTGAGCCGGTTTCTTGGCCTGTAGCGCCTGCATTCATCCTGACGGCACCGCCCATGGTGCCTGGAATGCCGACCATAAATTCGCAACCCGTCAAGCCCATATCGAATGCGGTTTGTGAGACTTTCGCCAGGTGTACTCCGGCACCAAAGCGAAGATGGGTGGCATCGATTTTCTCAATTTCGGTCAGTTTTCTAAAAATTAGGCACGGGTGCTGAATGCCACTATCTGCAATGACGGAATTGCTTCCCCAGCCAAGCACGGTAAATTCAGGCAGATTAGGAGCAGATGTCTCACAGAGCCAATCGAGCAGTGCCACGGCCTGGTCTTGATTCATCGGGCAAAACGCTTGTGACAATGGCCCCCCAAGGCGATAGGTGCTAAATTGAGCGCCGCTCCATGTGTTCCATGCGGCTATAGGGGGCAAGCGTTTGTATTTCATAGGAAAAAGGGGTGCGTGATAATCAGCTAAATAAGCGCCAATCGGCAACCAATTAGGCAACATTTAAAAAAATTAGGTAATAAGCTTACTTATTGTAACAAGGCTCACCAGCAGATGTGTAAAAGAATCATGAGCTTCTGCGCAAACCGTTGCATTACAAGTTTTATCAAGCATAATTATAGCCGCTGGGGTGGTAGTTCAGCTGGTTAGAATACATGCCTGTCACGCATGAGGTCGCGGGTTCGAGCCCCGTCCACCCCGCCAGATTTTTGAGAGGGAGCATGAAAAGAAGATTGAGGGGCGAAGAACCCGCCTGATGAATTGCTTTCGAGCCCCGTCCACCCCGCCAGATTTTTCAGAGGGAGCATGAAAAGAAGATTGAGGGGCGAAGAACTGGCCAGATTTTATACAAGGATTATTAAAAGAACTCGATAAGCCTACAGAAGGCCAAAATAGCGAGCAATCGCGTCCACCTCTGGTGGCAACTGAATACACTGCATCACAGGCTTGGGATTCATGTTTTCAAAGTCATCGCACAAGTGACTATCGCCTTGGGAAAAACGAATCGCCGTATCCGGGTCTTTAAGGCCATTGCCAGTCAGGACACAAACCACAGTTTGGCCAGAGGCAATATCGTTTTGCGAGGCAGCCTTTAACACGCCAGCCACACTGGCAGCACTGGCCGGCTCACAGAAAACACCCTCCAGTCGACCCAACTGACCGTAGGCTTGTAATATTTCCATATCACTTACTTTGTCGATTTTACCCCCAGAGTCATCCCGAGCGGCAATGGCCATATCCCAACTGGCGGGCTTGCCGATGCGAATAGCTGTTGCTAGGGTTTCTGGGTGTTCAACGGGATACCCCAACACCAGTGGCGCAGCACCTGCCGCCTGATAGCCCATCATGCGCGGTAAGTGCTGAATGCGCCCAGCAGCTTGGTAAGCCTTAAAGCCATGCCAGTAGCCCGTAATATTGCCGGCATTACCCACCGGAATAAACAGGGCATCTGGTGAGGCGCCCAACTCATCGCAGATTTCAAAGGCGCCCGTGCGTTGCCCTTCAATGCGATAAGGGTTAATAGAGTTGACCACGGCCACCCGATCGCCGTAGCGTTCACCAATGACGCGCACCACATCGAGGGCTTGATCAAAATTGCCATCAATTTCAACAATTTTTGCACCATACATCAGTGCTTGCGCCAGTTTGCCCATGGCAACCTTGCCTTTTGGAATCAAAATCAGGGTTTGGAGTTCTGCGCGGGCGGCGTAGGCGGCGGCCGAGGCGCTGGTGTTACCGGTACTGGCGCAAATGACAAATTGCGCCTTGGCACACTTGGCCTGAGTCATGGCCCAGGTCATCCCTCGGTCTTTAAAGCTGCCCGTCGGGTTAAGCCCTTCATATTTGAGATAAATGTTGAGATTTTCAACGCCGGTTGTTTTGGCAATCCACTGACTCAGGCGCGGGGCAGGAATTAACGGGGTTCTGCCCTCATTGAGGCTTACGATGGCCTCATCTGATACAGCTTTAAAAAAAGAGCGATAGCGGCGAATAATTCCGCTCGAGCACTGGGGCTCACAGCGTCGAAATCCGTTAGATTCGGGATATAATGGCAGCGAGGTGTCATGGGTTTGCATACTATGATGATATCTGAAACAAAACAAAGTTACGCCAGAGACACAGAGGAAGGCTACTGACGAATTTCCATGGTTCATGTGTTGGTTGTTGATGATGATGCCGAAATCTTGGATTTGCTTCGGTTGGATTTTGAGTTGTTGGGCTTTGAGGTTGATGCTGCATCCGATGGGGTGGCGGGTCTAAAAAAAGCCGAGCAAAAATCGTTTGATATGGTCGTGCTGGATGTGATGATGCCCAAGCTCGATGGCTATGAGGTGTGTCGCCAGATTCGAGCCAATCGTCATTTTGCAACCCCCTGTGAGGTGCCTATTATTTTGCTGACGGCAAAAGGCACCCTTGAAGACAAGGTCAGAGGGTTCAATGCTGGCGCTGATGATTATTTGGTCAAGCCGTTTGAATTTCAGGAGATGATTGTTCGCACGCGTGCCTTGTTTCGTCGGGCCAAGGGGCTTCAACCCCCTGCGGCCATCTCAGCGGGCAAGCCAAAATCGTCAAGTGGGCTCAAGCCGAAAGAAGATCGCCTTGCCGCCGGCGATCTGAGGTTGCTGCCAACCTCGCTGGAAGTGCTGGTGAAAGACAAGCTACAGAAGTTGACGCCGACAGAGTTTGAAATCCTGTTTTGTCTGATGCAGCACGTCAATGAGGGTGTGCCTTTGGCGACCCTCTTGCAGGAGGTTTGGGGATACGATGCCGATGAAGATGTTCGAATGCTGAGGGTGCACGTGGGTGGCATCCGTCAGAAAATTGAAGCAGACCCCAAGCAGCCTCGATACCTCGAAACAGTCACCAATATCGGCTATCGCTTGAATGATCATGTCGCTCTTTAACAAAACACCGACCCTGATATTCAGAAGTCGGTGCTTTTAGATTTAATGAATAGAATCGATTGGGTGTTACTTGGTTTTGCTGACTTTATCCTTGAAGCGTTTACCGGCAGAGAAGGCAGGAACGGTTTTGGCAGGAACCTTGATCATTTCACCATTTTGGGGGTTACGGGCATTGCGAGGCTTGCGTTTGCGAGGCTCGAAGGTGCCAAATCCAACTAAGGTTACGCGTTTTCCTTTGGAAACAGCTTTTTCAATCACTTCGATGGTCACAGCAATGATGTCACCAACTTCTTTTTGAGACACTTTGGTTTTTTTTGCAATTTCCTGAATGAGTTCTTCTTTGTTCATCGCAATAATCTCCTGTGATACAACCGGGGACAATAGAGAGGGTTAACCAAAATAACAGAGACAGAAGCATCCGTTAGACGTCATTGAGGGCTTACTCAATCCCTGAAAAGAGTTTTTGACGAGCTTTGACAGACTTTGAAACCATTTTCTGGGTGCTGTTGGTCTGAAGGTTGGCTGAGGCAGCGCCATTGGCATTGGTCCACAGCGCCAACTCCTCTTCATGATTGATAAGAGGTGGCAAACTGTTTTTTGCCGCAACGGACTGTCTTTTGGCATCAGACCGCGCGTCAGTGAGCGTTGCCTGCAGTGCACCCTGACAGACAAAATCTACATCAGGAGGCTCTAACCCCAGCTGATTGATGGCATCATCACTGGCGTGGAGCTGCTGCGACAAAAATGATTGGGTTTGCCGCGTGGTTTGAAGTGCCCAGGCATAGGTTTTGTCAATCATTAGGCTGGCATGTTCACGGGCTCGCTGTAAAATAGCCTCCGCTTCTGCCATGGCCTCTTGGCGAATGGTTTCGCCCTCATGAAGCAATTGGGATTTGACCCGATTGGCTTCTTCCTGAATGGCACTCATCAACTGAGACTCTGACACCATGTGTTCTGCTTGCTGTTGGGCATCATGCACAATACGCAGTGACTGGCGTCGTGCTTCTTCAATGACCTGATCGCGATGGGAGAGCAGTTGGGATGCCTCCCGTAATTCCTGGGGCAGTTGCTCGCGAATGCGATCCAGCAATGGCATTAGGCGCTCATTGTTGACAATGGTCCAGGGCGTTAAGGGGAGATTCAAACCGGCCAGAATTAGGTCTTCAAGGCGTTCAATCAATTTCAGGAATTTCAAGACAAGTCACTCCTCGTGCTGTCAACTAAGCCTTCAACTATCACTATAATTTCAAGAATTTAGTGTGAGCCCCTCAAAATTTTGAATTTATCGTGACTCTCGATGCATTCACTTATGACAGAAAGAGAGTGTGGCGACCAGTGCAAACCCATTTATTGAGCCGAAACCGTAACAGAGGTTTGCAATTTTACAAATGTCGCTGTTTGAAATAGCCAACTACCGGCTCAGGGACGTAAGCCGAAATATCGCCGCCCAGCTTGGCCACTTCTTTGACGAGGCTAGAAGAGACAAACTGGTGCTCAAGTGCCGCCATTAAAAACACGGTCTCCAGCTCTCGGCAAAGTGTCTTGTTCATTTGCGCCATCATAAATTCGTGTTCAAAATCAGACACGGCGCGCAAGCCTCGCAGCAGAACTTTTGCCCCATGCTCTTGCGCGGTTCTGACGGTTAGCCCCTCAAATCCCACCACGGATACATTAGGCCAATGCGGCTTGACGCAAGCCAAAAGAAGCGCTCGGCGCTCCTCAAACGAAATGAGCGGTGCTTTGGCAGGATTTTTGGCCACACCCACCACCACGTGCTCAAATAAGCCGGCAGCGCGATGAATCATATCCAGGTGACCTGTCGTTGGAGGGTCAAACGTCCCTGGATAAAACGCAATTTTTTTGGACATAAACCATCCTGTGCAAAAGCAATATTGAGCCATTTAAAGCGTCATCAGCGCTTGTTGGTTAGTTTATATGAAAAGACTTGCCAGATTTTCAAGAAAAAACGAGATTAAGCGGTCATATTGGCCAGCATATCCAGAGCAGGCGTAAAGGCCGGCTGCATGATAATAGCCTGATGGAGCATCATTTGGGCATCTTTAGGGTTATTTAGGCTACAGTAGGCCTGCGCAAGATGATAATACACTTCAGGGTCTTGGGGACAATGCTGCTGAGCCTCCAGTAAAATACCAAGCCCCCATTGTGTTGAGCCCGCATAACAGAGCGCGCGTCCCATCAGCTTGTAGGCTTCAGGATTGACCATTGCCAACGATTGACGATAGGAGACATAGCTTTCCAGAAACGCCATCTGGCCGGCCTGACACAAGGCAAAGACATCCATTTCGGTATGATTGCGAACCCCCAGAAAACTGGGTGAATAGCTCAGCTGCTGATTGACTAACCCCAGCACGCTTGCGCACCAATGGTTAGGACGAGCTGACAATATGGGCATCCAAACCGAATAGGCTTTGTTGAGATCACCATCAAGAAGCCAGCTATAACCACTCAAATAGGTGTTTTTACCTTGATGAAACCACTGCGCTGCTTCAGGATAGCGTTTTAGGCTCCAGCAAGAGAATCCAAGAAGGCTAAAGAGTCGGATTTGGCTCACCCGCTGATGCCGTGACCCTGTTGCCAAGGCTTTACGTGCCAAATTATAGGCCATATTAGCATTTTTAGCTTCAAAATAAACCTGCCAGGCATTGAGCGCTGCATCGAGGCGAGCAGGTTGTATAGATCTTGACGTCATAGGATTCAAAACGTGGGAGTGGGTCTTCGATTGACTCTTCAGATGATGGATGATGGTATTGGATTGCGCATTGCATTGTGGCAACATCACGTTAACTTATGTTAAAGATTTTTGCTTATCTGGCAACTCCCTAACACGTTATCTCATTGACGATCCTTGATGTGGGTGTCCAAGTCAATCGCAAATCATCACCCAGCCCACGAGGGAAGGCGTTTAACGTTCAGTTTAATGTGTTATTCACACGTAATAGTGGCATTACCACAGG